>JAQUSA010000105.1 GCA_028715315.1 Candidatus Omnitrophota bacterium
CGGGGACCTGCTTTATGCAGACTATTATGTTCATTTTCTTAACTGTTCCTTCAGCACTTCAAGCGCTATTATGTTCCGCTGTATCTGGTTGGTGCCTTCGTATATCTGGGTTATCTTAGCGTCGCGCATGTACTTCTCGACCGGGTAATCGCGCATGTAACCGTAACCGCCGAGGACCTGTATGGCGTCGGTCGTGACCTTCATCGCGGTATCCGATGCGAATAATTTCGTCATCGCGGATTCCTTCGAGACATCCCTGGCGCCCGAATCAACCATCCTTGCGGTCGCGTAAGTGAGGGCGCGCGCCGCCTCTACCTGGGTAGCCATGTCCGCGAGCATGAACTGGAGCCCCTGGAACGACGATATCGTCTTGCCGAACTGTTTGCGCTCGCGCGAATACTTGACCGCGTGGTCCAGCGCGCCCTGCGCAATGCCCACGGCCTGAGCCGCGACGCCCGGGCGGGATTTATCGAAAGTCTTCATCGCGACTATGAAACCCATGCCCTCCCGGCCGAGCAGGTTATCTTTGTGTATTTTGCACTCATTGAATACGAGCTCGCGCGTCGCCGAAGCGCGTATCCCGAGCTTCTTCTCTTTCTTGCCGAATTCGAAACCGGGAGTGCCTTTTTCCACTATAAAAAAGCTTGCGCCCCTCGCGCCCTTCTCCCTGTCGGTCATAGCGATGACCGTATATATCTCCGCCTCCCCGCCGTTCGTTATCCACTGCTTAACGCCGTTGAGGATGTAATAATCGCCTTCCCTTCTCGCGGTCGTGGCGATGGCGCCGGCGTCCGAGCCCGCGCCGGCCTCGGTCAGGCCGAAAGCCGCGAGCTTCTTTCCGCTCGCGATATCCGGGAGGTATTTTTGTTTTTGCGCGTCATTACCGAACAATATTATAGGATACGTGCCGAGGGCCGTCGCCGCGAAGCATATAGCGATGCCGCCGCATGCGCGTGAAAGCTCTTCTGTCACGAGGCAGAGCTCCATAGCTCCGCCGCCGAGGCCGCCGTACTTCTCCTCTATATATACGCCGCAGAGGTCGGATTCGGCCATGACCTTCATGATTTCCCAGGGAAAGGTCTCTTTCTCGTCATGCTCGGCCGCCACCGGCGCTATCTTCTCCACCGCGATCTTGCGGGCAAGGTCGCGCACCATTATCTGCTGTTCGGTCAATAGGTAGTCCATATTATCACTCCATTGGTTTTTAGGGGAGGAACTTTTTAACGGCTATGCAGGCGTTATGGCCGCCGAATCCAAAGGCGTTCGATATGGCTAAATCCACCTTCGTCTTCCTTGCTTTGTTAGGTACATAATCCAGGTCGCACAAAGGATCCGGCGTCTCGTAATTTATCGTAGGAGGCACTATGTCCTCCTTAACCGCCATAACGCAGGCGATGAACTCCACGCCGCCGGCCGCGCCGAGGCAGTGGCCCGTCATGGATTTGGTAGAGCTGACCGGGATCTTATACGCCTGCTGGCCGAACAGTTTTTTTATCGCGAGTGTCTCTATCTTGTCATTCAGTTCTGTCGAAGTGCCGTGGGCATTGATGTAAGAGACATCTTCCGGCTTGAATCCGCCGTCCTCCAGGGCCAGCTTCATGCACATCGCCGCGCCCTCGCCGCTGGGAGCAGGCGCCGTCATATGATAGGCGTCTCCCGACATCCCGTAACCCGCGACTTCCGCATATATCCTGGCGCCGCGCTTCATTGCATGCCCAAGCTCCTCCAGCACCGCTATGCCGCAGCCCTCGCCCATGACAAAACCATCCCTGTCCTTGTCGAACGGCCTGCTGGCGCGTTCGGGCTCGTTATTCCTTTTTGAAAGCGCGGTAAGCGCGCAGAAGCCGCCGACAGCGGTCTCGACGATCGCGGACTCGGTGCCTCCGGATATCATGATGTCGGCATATCCGTGCTGAATAAGCCTCATGGCCTCGCCGATCGAATGGTTGCCGGTAGCGCATGCGGTGGCAACACAGGAGTTCGGGCCTTTCAGCCCTAATTGAATGGATATCTGCCCGGGAGCCATGTTCACGATAAGCATCGGGATCAGCAGGGGAGCTAGTCTTGAGGGGCCCTTCTCTTTCCAGACGAGGGTCTGTTCCTGTATCACTTTCAGCCCTCCGATACCCGATCCGACGACCACTCCAATCCTATAGGGATCTTCCTTAGACAGATCGAGGCCGGAATCTTCCACGGCCATCTTGGAGCAACAGACCGCAAACTGCACAAACCGGTCCATCCTCCTGACGTCCTTAGGATTGGGGATATATTTGGAGGGATCGAAACCCTTAACCTCAAAAGCTATCTGGCTGTCAAAACCCGAGGGATCGAACTGGGTTATCCTCCCGGCACCGTTCTTGCCCGCCAGCAAGGCAGCCCAAAGCTCGTCTTTGCTGTTCCCTACCGGGGTGACGGCGCCAAGACCCGTTACTACTACTCTTCTTCTTTCCATTAAATGATCTTAGGCCCTGCCTTTATCTGATCAGGCAGGCCCATCCTTTAGGATTAGGCCTTGCCGCCTGATTTTTCTTCGATATATTTGATGGCTTCGCCGACCGTCTTCATCTTCTCGGCGTCCTCGTCCGGGATCTCGGCCTTGAACTCTTCTTCGAGGGCCATCACTATCTCTACCGTATCAAGCGAATCCGCGCCCAGGTCATCTATGAACGTCGCCTGGGGGGTGACTTCTTCAAGTTTTACGCCCAACTGCTTTGCAATGATCTCCCTAACTTTATCTGCTACAGCCGACATGTACTCCTCCTTGTTGGGTTTACTACATTACCATTCCGCCGTCAATCTTGATCACCTGTCCGGTTATATATGACGACGCGTCAGATGCCAGGAACATCGCCAGTTCAGCTACGTCGCTTGCTTTCCCGAACCTATTTAAAGGGATCAGGGAGAGCATCTGGGCTTTTACGTTCTCAGGGAGTTTGGCCGTCATATCGGTTTCTATGAAGCCCGGAGCTATCGCGTTGACGTTCACGTTCCTTGACGCCAATTCCTTCGCGACGCTCTTTGTTATCCCTATTACGCCCGCCTTCGAGGCCGCATAATTGGCCTGCCCGGCATTACCCATCATCCCGATTATCGAAGCTATCGACACGATCTTGCCGTATCTCTGCTTCATCATAACCTTCGAGACCGCTTTTGTGCAATTGAATGTCCCCTTTAGGTTTACGGCGATCACGGAGTCGAAATCCTGCTCGCTCATACGGACGATCAAAGCGTCTCTGGTTATGCCTGCGTTGTTAATCAGTATATCGATTTTCTGGAATTTGTCAAGCGTCTTGTTGACCATATCCTCGACCTGCGAGAGGTTCGTCACATCGACGACAAACGTCTCGGCCTTACGGCCCAGGGCCTCTATATCCTTCTTCGCGGCGCCTAGGGCTTCCGGATTGACATCGCAGAGCGCTATATCAGAGCCCGCTTTTGCGAAGGCAAGGGCTATCTCCCTGCCTATTCCCCTGGCCCCTCCTGTCACTAAACATACCCTGTCCTTGAATATCATATCGATCTCCTCTCTAACCCTGCGACAACGCTTCCTTTACCGCAGAAACGTCGGAGGCCGTCTCCACATTCAGGCACTCGAGCGACGGGTTTATCCTCCTCAACAGCCCCGCGAGCACCTTTCCCGGCCCCACCTCAATATATCTCTTTATGCCCTGCGCAGCGAGCAGCTTTATCGAACCTTCCCAGAGCACGGACGATTTCACCTGCGCCACCAGGTTGGCCTTTATCTCATCGGGCGAAGATTCGTATGCCGCGCTGACATTCGTGACCACTTTTATCTTAGGCGGCTTTATCTCTATATTATCTATCTCCGTTTTAAGCTTCAGGGCCGCCGGATCCATGAGGCTTGAATGGAAAGCGCCGCTGACATCGAGCGGTATGACCTTCCTCGCTCCCCTCTCCCTGGCAAGGTTCGAGGCCGCCTCTATCTTTTCCTTCGTCCCCGATATCACGATCTGCCCGGGCGAATTGAGGTTCGCGATCTCCGCGCCGGTCTCCTCGCATATTTTTTTTGTCTCTTCCAGCGGAAAGCCTATGACCGAGGCCATCGTTCCGGGATTCTGGCGCGACGCTTCTTCCATGAACTGTCCGCGCTTCCTCACAAGGACCACCGCGTCATCAAAAGACAAGGAACCCGCCGCGACGAGCGCGGTATACTCCCCGAGGCTCAGGCCGAGGACCGCTTTCGGCGCTACCGGCGCATCCAAGACCGACTCGAGCGCCCTCAACGCGGCTATCGACGCGGCAAGTATCGCCGGCTGGCAAACGTCGGTCCTTGTCAGCTCTTCCTTCGGCCCTTCGAAACATAATTTCGCTATATCGAAACCGAGTATCTGGTTGGCTTTTTCAAATATCACTTTTGAGGAGGGGAACTGCTCGTACAACTCCTTGCCCATGCCTACGTACTGGG
>JAQUSA010000106.1 GCA_028715315.1 Candidatus Omnitrophota bacterium
GAGGAGTTCCTTAAGAAAGCGATAGACAGGTACAGGGATAAGATAATAGTAAGCCTCGACGTGAAGGACGGCTATCTCCAGACTAAGGGATGGGTGAACCCTACGGAGATAAAGGCTATAGATTTCGCCCAGAGGATCAAGATGTTCGGCGTGCAGACGGTCGAATACACCGATATATCGAGGGACGGCACGCTGCAGGGCCCGGGCTTCGGCAATATCCTGAAATTCCTAGGGGAAGTGAAGATAGACATGATCGTCTCGGGCGGCATATCGACGCTTGCGGACCTGAGGATATTGAGGGATTATAACAGGAAGGAAGTGGCCGGTGTGATAGTGGGCCGCGCGCTTTACGATAAAAAGATACTTCTTAAGGATGCAAACAAGGTATGCTCGCAAAAAGGATAATACCCTGCCTTGACGTGAAGGACGGACGCGTAGTCAAGGGGGTCAATTTCGTGAACCTTAGGGATGCCGGCGACCCCGTAACGAACGCTTCCTTCTATGAGAAGGAAGGCGCGGATGAACTCGTCTTCCTGGATATTACGGCAACCTGCGAAGACAGGGATACGATGATAGATGTGGTACGCCGTACGGCGGAGCAGGTCTTCATGCCGCTTACGGTAGGCGGCGGGATAAGGAACATCTCCGATATGCGCAACCTGTTGAATGCGGGCGCGGATAAGGTGTCAATAAATTCCGCGGCGGTCAATAACCCTAAGCTCATCTCGGACTCGTCCGCAAGGTTCGGGAGCCAGTGTATCGTGGTTGCCATAGACGCAAAGCGTAATGGCAGGCGTTGGGAGGTCTTCACGCACGGCGGCAGGAAGCCGACCGGAATCGACGCCGTAAAATGGGCCCGGGAATCGGAGAAACGCGGCGCCGGGGAGATACTGCTCACATCCATGGACAGGGACGGCACAAAGGCAGGCTACGACCTCGCCCTTACAAAGGCCATATCGGAGAATGTCGGCATCCCGGTCATAGCATCGGGCGGCGCCGGGACGCTTGAGCATCTGTACGACGGCCTTGTCATGGGAAAGGCCGACGCGGTGCTCGCGGCATCGGTATTTCATTTCAGGGAATTCTCGGTAAGGCAGGTAAAACAGTACCTTAAGAAAAAAGGAGTTGCGATAAGGCTATGAACAAATTCATCAAGGGTCTGAAATACGACAAGAACGGCCTTATACCGGCGGTCATCCAGGACTACAAGAATAACGAGGTCCTGATGGTTGCCTACATGAACAGCGTTGCGGTAAAAAAGACCATCGTGACAAAACGGGCGCATTTCTATTCGCGCTCAAGGAATAAATTATGGCTAAAGGGCGAATCTTCCGGGCACGTACAGAAGGTCAAGGAGATACGCTTCGACTGCGACGCGGACTGCCTGCTCGTGAAAGTGGAGCAGGTGGGCGGAGCCTGCCATACGGGTTACAGGTCGTGCTTTTACAGGAAGCTCAAGGATAATAAGGGGAATGCGGCCGTGTCCGGCAGGAAGATGTTCGACCCCGACAAGGTCTATAGGAAATAATGGAATACGTACCGTCGAGAGATGAATTCGCGCGCCTTTCCAGGAAGGGCAACCTGATACCTGTATTCGGGGAGATCACGGCTGACCTCGAGACCCCGGTCTCCGCTTTTATGAAGATCGATAAGGGGGATTATTCATTCCTCCTGGAATCGGTTGAAGGAGGGGAGAAGATCGCCCGGTATTCATTCCTCGGTTCAGGGCCGTCGCTCGTATTCAGGAGCAAGGACGGGAAGGTCGAGCTGACGGAAGACGGGAACATAAAACGTTTCACGGCGCAATCGGACCCTCTCGGGGAGATGAAGAAGATCCTCAAGAGGTACAGTTTCGTGCATACCCCGGGCCTTCCTAGATTCTGCGGAGGGCTCGTGGGTTTTATGGGCTACGATATGGTAAGGTTCTTTGAGGACCTTCCGGTGAAGAACGCGGACGACCTGAAGGTGCCTGACTCGGTCTTTATGCTCACGGATACGATACTTATATTCGACCACGTAAAACATAAGATTAAGGTCGTATCGAACGCTTACGTTTCGGGCGACCCCTCGAGGGCCTATGACAGCGCCGTCAGGAAGATAAACAGCATCGTAAAGATGCTTAACGCACCCCTGTCCGTGAAACACAGGAAGCCGGCCTCCGGGAAGATCGGTATAGAATCCAATTTCTCGAAAGGGGAATTCGTCTCGATCGTAAAGAAGGCGAAAAGCTATATCAGGTCGGGCGATATAATACAGGTGGTGCCGTCCCAGCGATTCAGCACGGATATAACCTGCCCCGGCATAGACCTTTACCGCTCCCTTAGGATGATCAATCCCTCGCCGTACATGTATTACCTTAAGATGAAGGACCTTTCGCTGGTCGGGGCTTCGCCCGAGCTTATGGTAAGGTGCGAGGACGATGTCGTGAAATTAAGGCCTATAGCCGGCACACGGCCCAGGGGAAAGACCGACAAGGAAGAAAGACGTCTCGAGAAGAACCTGCTTTCGAGCGTCAAGGAACGCGCGGAACATATAATGCTAGTGGACCTCGGGCGCAACGATATCGGCAGGGTCTGTAAATACGGCACGGTAAAGGTATCTGAGCTCATGACCGTTGAGAAGTACTCCCATGTAATGCATATAGTAAGCGAGTGCACCGGAAAGCTGAGGCCCGATAAGGACATGTTTGACGTCATCAGGGCGACATTCCCTGCAGGAACGGTATCCGGCGCTCCCAAGGTCAGGGCCATGGAGATAATTGAGGAGCTTGAAAATACGAGGCGCGGCGCGTACGCAGGCCTGGTAGGATACTTCAGTTTTTCGGGCAATACCGATACCTGCATAAATATCAGGACGATAGTGGTCAAGGGAGGCAAGGCATATGTGCAGGCAGGCGGAGGGATAGTCGCCGATTCCGATCCCTGCAAGGAATACCAGGAGACGGTAAATAAGGCGAAGGCCACGATAAAAGCGATAGAGGCCGCCGAGAAGGGGATTATATAACATGATCCTGATGATCGATAATTACGACTCGTTCACTTACAACCTTGTCCAGTATCTCGGAGAGATGGGGCAGGCGCTTAAAGTGCTCAGGAACGATAAGGTATCGTTAGATGGGATAGCCTGCCTTAAGCCGCATAGCATCATAATATCACCCGGCCCGGGATTCCCGAAGGATGCCGGCATATCAAATTCCGTAGTAAGGGAGTTCTCGGGAAAGGTCCCGATCCTTGGCGTTTGCCTCGGCCACCAGTGCATAGGAGAGGTTTTCGGGGGCCGCGTGATAAAGGCGGCCAGGCCCATGCACGGAAAGACGTCGATGATATTACATAACGGCAAGGAGATCTTTAAGGGGCTTCCTAATCCCTTCGCGGCTATCAGGTACCATTCGCTGGTGGTGGAAAGAAAGTCGCTGCCGGGTTGCCTTGAAGTGACCGCGCGGACAAAAGACAACGAGATAATGGGATTAAGACATAGGAAATATCCGGTGTGGGGAGTCCAGTTCCATCCGGAATCGATACTGACATTCGAGGGCAGGAATATGCTCAAGAACTTCCTGGAGCTTTCCAAATGATCAGGGAAGCCATCGCTAAACTCGTGCGGTCAGAGGACCTGTCGAGGGCCGAGGTGGAGCTTGCCATGGAGGAGATAATGACCGGGCAGGCGCTGCCGGCCCAGATCGGGTCATTCCTTACGGCGATGCGCATGAAGGGCGAAACGATAGAAGAGATCGTAGGAGCGGCCGTTATAATGCGCAGGCATGCCACAAGGATAAAGACCAGGCATCCCGTGATCCTAGACACATGCGGCACGGGAGGAGACGAGTCCCAGACATTCAACGTATCCACCATCGCGGCATTCGTCGTCGCAGGTGCCGGAATTGCCGTCGCTAAGCACGGCAACAGGTGCGTGTCGTCAAAATGCGGCAGCGCGGACCTGCTCAAGGAACTGGGCGTAAACATAGAGACCGAGGAGCATGCAGTATCAAGGTGCCTGGATGAGATAGGCGTCGGTTTTCTCTTTGCGCCGGCCCTCCATAAGGCGATGCAGTACGCGGTCGGCCCCCGCAGGGAGATCGGGATACGCACGATGTTCAATATATTGGGGCCCTTGACGAATCCCGCGGGCGCGACCCACCAACTCCTGGGAGTATATGACTACAAGCTCACAAAACCTGTGGCGCAGGCTCTCGGGGAACTTGGCTCAAAACATGCGCTGGTCGTTCACGGAGATGACGGCCTGGATGAGGTAACGACCTCCGATTCGACCCAGGTATCGGAACTTAAGGGCGGTAAGGTGACAAGCTACGAGATCACGCCGATGGAATTCGGCATAAGGAAATCCAAGCCGGGAGAGCTAAAGGGCGGAGACGCATCGCAGAATGCAAAGATAGCTA
>JAQUSA010000107.1 GCA_028715315.1 Candidatus Omnitrophota bacterium
GATGAACTGGAAGGTCTGGTCGAAAAGGGCGCGGATCGTCCGCTCGCTCTCCTGCAGCCGCTCTTCCGCCCTTTTCTTATCGGTGATGTCCCAGAAAAGCCCGAACAGCCCCGTGACAGCGCCCGCCCTATTCCGTACCGGGACTTTGACCGTATTTATCACGCCTCTTTTTGTTTCGTTAAGGTAGCTGTCTATTACCACGTATTCCTCTTCCAGGCTTACGGATTTGCCGGATTCCATGACACTCTTATCATCGGTCCTGTATTTCTCGGCCAAATACGTGGGGAAAAATTCATAGTCCGTCTTCCCGGCGATCTCTTCCGGCCTGATGTTCAGGTCTTTTGCATAATTTTCATTGCAGGATACATAGACCGAGTTCACATCCTTCAGGAAGACCTTTTGCGGGAGGTTCTCGATAAGCGTCCTGTATTGCTCTTCCTTTGCCTGCGCCAATTCACCTTCTATCCGCTTCCTTTCGGTGATGTCGCGTATGTTGCATTGGATGACCTTCGCCTTGTTGACTAAAATGACCTCCGAGTTTATCTTTGACCCGTTCTTGGCCCTTACCCTGGCTTCCTCGTAATGGACCACTCCGTCTTTTTCCAGCCTTGAAACGACCTTAAGGAAGTCCGTATGGTCCCTGACCATTCCGATCCCCCAAAGCTTCATTTTCATTAACTCATCGTGGGAATACCCCAGCAGGGCCTGGACGGACTCGTTGGAATTAAGGATGTCGCCTTCGGTCTTATGGACAAGCAACAACCCGTCCCGCGATGTCTCAAAAGCCCTGCGAAAACGCTCCTCGGACTCCTTCAATTCCGTTTGTAAATGCTTGCGCTCGGTGATGTCTTCGATAGCCAGCAGGATCAGCTCTTCTTCCTTTACCCCTGCCGCAATTATTGCCGCTATTTTCTTCGGGACATGCAGCTGGCAGGCGTTCAATATCATGGCCCGTTCCCCGATCCTATCGAATTTATGTTCGACTTCGTAATCCTTCACGGCCGTCTTTTCCGGAATGACCTCTTTTAACAGCGTGAGCAGGCCCGGAATGTCCCATTGTTTGTCTCCCAGGTCGGGCAGCAGGCGGCCTATAGTGTCTTTTTCCGTAGTTTTGAAGGCGGAATAAAAGACCTGGTTGGCGGAGACGACCCGAAGGTTTATATCCAAAACTAGGAACGGCTCCCTTAATGTGGCGATGATGCTATTGGCATAATTCAAGAGGATCTCAAGTTCCCGTTCGTGATCCGGTATTGATTTTTTCATGTTATGCCCTTCCTTAATAAAGAAAGCCCAAGCACCCTACGCTGATTAAACACGGGATGCTTGGACCGATCTGCCGACTTGAATAACTGTCTGAATATTATATCCCGCCATGCGGCGGAATCAACATAAATCTTATATGTCCATTGAGAGGTATTTACAAAATCAGCGAACACGCCTTTTTCCGGCCGCAGAAGCGACAGCCTTTGCCACTTTTTCATGCACCGAGGTATTCATGAAATTCGGGACGACTTCGTTCTTGCCTGCCAGCGACGCGATCATCTCGGCGGCGGAAAATTTCATCTCCCTCGTTATTTCGCGCGCGCGAGAATCGAGCGCGCCCCGTATGATTCCCGGGAAAGCAAGGGCGTTATTTATGGTCCTCCCGTCGAGCGCTATGGATGCGCCGGCCTCTTCCGCGTCCTTGGGCCATATCTCCGGGACGGGGTTAGCGAGCGCGAATATTATCGGGCGCTTGTTCATGGCCTTTACCATATCCTTGCTGACAAGCCCGGGGGCCGACAGGCCTATAAATATGTCCTTGCCTTTCATTATATCCCTTAGCGCGCCCTTCTCCCTGCGCTTGTTCGTGATGCGGGCGATCTCCTTCTTATACGCGTTCATGTCCCCCGCCCTGCCCTTATATATGGCTCCGGCCCTGTCGCAGAACACGATATTCCTGAACCCGTATCCCAGCAAAAGATTTGCTGCCGCTATGCCGGCCGCTCCCGCCCCGTTTATCACGATACCCGCCTTCTCCTTCTTCTTTCCGGTCATCTTGAGCGCTTTTATCAGGGCGGCCAGTATGACGGTAGCGGTGCCATGCTGGTCATCGTGGAACACGGGCACCTTTACCCTCTTCTGCAATTTCTGCTCGACCTCGAAACAGAGAGGCGCGCCGATATCCTCTATCATGATGACGCTGAACGTCTCAGCGATGCAGGCGAGCGCATCGACTATCTCATCGGCGTCGTCGCTATGCACCAGCAGGGGGACACAGCTGACATCCGCCATCTTGTTCAGGATGATGGATTTTCCCTCCATTACCGGCATCGCGGCCAGGACGCCTATATTGCCCAGCCCGAGGACGGCCGAACCGTTCGTGGCGATGCAGACGGTGTTGCCGATAGATGTGTAGTCGCGCGCCGCCGCGGGGTCGGCTACTATATAATTACATACCTGCGCAACGCCCGGCGTGTAGATCATGCGAAGGTCGTTAAGGGTCTCGACCCTAACGCGGGGCCTTACCTCTATCTTCCCGCCCTTATGGAGGTTGAGGACCTCGTCCTGTATGTTCAATATTTTATAACCCCTGAGGGTCTTTACAGCGGAGACCGCCTTATGGAAGTGTTTCTCATCGTCAAAGAACGCTATGATATCCCTTACGATATAATTGGACGTAAGGTGTATCTTCGTGATGTCGCCTAAGGTTACCCCCTCGATCCCGAGCGCGAGCGCAAGGGTACCGAGAGCCCCGGGGACATCAGGGATCCTGAACCTGAGCTTCTTTACGACCTTATGAGAATATTTTTCCACATCCGCCATTCCGGTCTCCTTTTTGCGGTATTATATCCGGCAGGTCACTTCTTTTTTGCCAGGATATCATTGACCTGCTCGATGAATTTTTTGTTAGGTGTTGATTTTGAGATATAACCGATCCCCCCGATCTTCCCGTCGGCGGCCGCGACCTCTTCATCCGTTACGAGCGCCGTCAGGAACACCACGGGAATGCCTTTCGTCTTATCGTTAAGCCTCAGGCTTTCGTGGACCTGCGTCCCTTCCACGTCGGGCATCATTATATCGAGGAGGATCAGGTCCGGCGCCTTTTCCGCCGCCATGGCCAATCCCTTCTTCGCGTCGTTTGAAGACAATACTTCATGGCCTTCCTTCGACAGGACCTCCGAATAGAGCTTCAGCACCATCACATCATCGTCTATCATCAGTATCTTTGCCATGCTCCCTCCTCAGGTTAACCGACGTTTAACGGCAATGTAAAACAAAAACGCGCGCCCTTGCCCTTGCCTTCGCTCTCAAACCACATCTTTCCGCCGTGCAATTCAACGAACTTCTTGCTCAGCGGCATGCCGAGCCCGGTCCCCGCGTACTTGCGCGAATATTCGCTGTCAATCTGCTCGAATTCCGAAAAGACCTTGCTCCTGTCTTTCTCATCAATGCCGATACCGGTATCCCACACGCATACCGATATCTCTTTATTCCCGTCCCTGCGGGCATTAATGCCTATCTTCCCTCCGTCGGGCGTGAATTTCATGGAGTTAGACAGCAGGTTAAATATGACCTGCTTGACTTTTCTCTCGTCCGCCCTGATGGCCCCGATACCTTCTCCTATATCCGTCGAGAGGGCGATCCCGTGCTTGGCCGCTTTTTCCTTCACGAAGACCAGGCTCTTTTCCAGCAGGGTTTTCAGGTCGAACTCCCCGAGCTCAAGCGCCATCTTCCCGGATTCGACCTTCGAGAGGTCAAGTATATCATTTATAAGCGAAAGCAGGTGCTTGCCGCTCTCATGGATATAATCCACATACTCTTCCTGTTTTTCATTCAATGGGCCTACGCTCTCTTCCTTCATCAGCTCGGAGAACCCGATTATCGCGTTGAGCGGCGTCCTAAGCTCGTGGGACATGTTGGCCAGGAACGAGCTCTTCGCCTTATTTGCCCCCTCTGCCGCCTCCTTCGCCTTGAGTATCTCCTCTTCCGCCTGCTTCAGCCTGGTTATATTATTGCCGATGCAGAGCACCTCGCTCGCGCGCCCGTTTTCGTCAAGGATCGTCTTGTTCGTCCATGCGATCCAGACGCGCGCGCCGCCGCGCAGCATGTTCTCGTTCTCGTTATTCACATAACTGGAAGGATGGAGCGCCATATCGTCTATCATCGCCTTGAGGTCGCGCCCTGATGTGTCGGTAGGCGCGACTATCGTGCCTACAACGTTCTTCCCTATTATCTCCTCGGGCCTGTACCCGAAAAAATCCTGGGCATACCTGTTGAAATATGTGACGTTGCCCTTCATATCCATGCGCAGGATGATGCTGTTCGCATTCTCGACCAGCTCGCTGTACTCTATTTTCAGGCCGTTCCCGCTCATCAGGATAAGTGGTCCTTTATTTTCTTGATAAGTCC
>JAQUSA010000007.1 GCA_028715315.1 Candidatus Omnitrophota bacterium
GTGACGGCAGACCTGCTTATGTCGGGAGCCAATGTCAAGGCGCAGGATGTCCGCGGCTATACGGCGTTATTGTATGCGGCGGAGAACGGCCATATAGATACCGCTAAACTCCTGCTCGAGAAGGGCTCCGACCCGAACCAGAGGTGCCTTACCACCGACACCGCGCTTACGCTTGCCATACAAAAGAAGGACGCGGAGATGGTCCAGTTGCTCCTGTCCAAGGGCGCCGACCCGAATACAAAACTGACCGAAGGGACCTTTTTCGGCCGGCACGGCGAAAACAGCGGACTCGACGGCATCACGGCCCTGATGAGAGCCGTACAAGCCGGCAGTATCGAGATCACCCGGATGCTGCTGGACAAGGGCGCTAAGGTCAACGAGGTGACCTCAATGAGCAATACCGCCCTTTCGTATGCCGTTGAAGGCGGACATAAGGAGATCGCGGACCTGCTTATCAATAAGGGAGCCAAGCAGTAAATACGCTATATTTTGTATCAGATTTATTTTGACACCACAACCCGGTTGTGGTATAAGTAATCGTAGTAAAAGCCTACATCAAACAAGTAATCCTCTATATAAAAAGAAGAAAATATGTCCCTCGGACTGTCCTTAATTGACGTTGTGTCATTGGAGGCAAGATGATAGAGAGATATACCCTGCCCAGGATGGGTAAGATCTGGGAAGACCAGAACCGTTTCCAGCGGATGCTAGACGTGGAGATAATGGCCTGCGAGGCGTTCGCGAGGAAGAAACTCATACCCAAATCCGCCCTTTTAGAGATAAAGAAGAGGGCCCGCTTCGACGTAAACCGCATTAAAGAGATCGAAAAAGAGACCAAACACGACGTTATCGCCTTCATAAAGAGCATATCCGAGAACGTCGGGCCCGACGCGAAGTATATACACATGGGCCTGACCTCCAGCGACGTCCTCGATACCGCGCTATCCCTCCAGATGCGGGATGCCGCCGATATAATCATCGAGGACCTCAACAGGTTCCTCATAGCCCTCGAGAGGAAAGCCAAAAAATACAAGAACGCCCCGTGCGTCGGCAGGACCCACGGCATACACGCTGAGCCTATGACCTTCGGGCTTAAGTTCGCGCTTATATATGCCGAGACGCAGCGCAATATCGCGCGCATGAAGGCCGCGCGCGAGGCGATCAGCGTCGGGAAACTCTCCGGCGCGGTCGGCACGTTCGCGAACGTCGACCCGTGGGTCGAGGAGTATGTCTGCAAGCGCCTGAAGCTCGCGCCGGCGCCGATAGCGACGCAGGTGATCCAGCGCGACAGGCACGCGCAGTTCCTTTCGACCATAGCCATAATCGGCGGCACGCTCGAGAAGTTCGCCACCGAGGTCAGGGCCCTACAGAGGACGGAAGTCCTCGAGGCGGAGGAGCCTTTCACCGAGGGGCAGAAGGGTTCTTCGGCGATGCCGCACAAGCGCAACCCGGTCATCTGCGAACGGATCGCCGGCCTCGCGAGGGTCCTGCGCGGCAACGCGCTCGCATCCATGGAGAACATATCGTTATGGCACGAGCGGGACATCTCGCACTCGTCGGTCGAGCGCGTGATATTGCCGGATTCGTGCATCCTTCTCGATTACATGTTAAACCTCGCGACCGACGTCGCGATGCATATGGCCGTATATCCCGACAGGATGATAGAGAACCTGAACAGGATGAAGGGCCTCGTATTCTCCCAGAGGGTGCTGCTCTCGCTGATAGGGAAAGGCGTGACGAGGAACGAGGCGTACGACCTGGTCCAACGCTGCGCGATGCGCGTCTGGAAGGAAAATGTGGAGTTCAGGTCCGCATTGGCGGACGATATCGAGGTAACGAGGTATCTCGCGCAGGAGGAGATAGAGGACTGCTTCGACCTCGGATACTACACGAAGAACGTGGATAGGATATATAAACGGTTAGGGCTATGACAGAGAACACAAAAGAAGAAGTGATACTGGTAACCGAGGGCGTGCCCCTTAAGTTCTACAAGCGCGGCAAGGTGCGCGATATTTACGAGCTCGACGGCAAGCTGCTGATAGTCGCTACGGACAGGATATCCTGTTTCGACGTCGTGCTGCAGGAAGGCATCCCGTTCAAGGGCAAGGTCCTGACGCAGATATCGAGTTTTTGGTTCTCCCTCCTTAAGGACATTACCGAAAACCATGTCGTGACCTTCGACATGGATTCGCTTCGCGACAAGCTGGGCGATTCGACGGATATGCTTCGCAACCGCTCCATGCTAGTCAAGAGGACGCGCCCGCTGCCGGTAGAATGCGTTGTCAGGGGCTACCTGTCCGGCTCCGGCTGGAAGGAATACAAGGAGAACGGCGAGATCTGCGGCATCAAACTTCCGAGGGGCCTCAAGGAATCGGACCAGCTGCCCGAACCGCTCTTCACGCCGTCTACAAAAGAGGACATAGGCCATGACATTAACATGACCGAGATCGGCGCGAGGAAAAAACTCGGCGACAGGCTTTACGAGATGGTGAAATGCAAGGCGATCTCCATATATAATAAGGCGGCGGCCTACGCCGATTCGAAAGGCATCATAATCGCGGACACGAAATTCGAGTTCGGCGTGACGGAAGAGGGCAAGACGATACTGATAGACGAGGTCCTTACGCCCGATTCGTCGAGGTTCTGGCCGAAGGAGAAATATAAGCCGGGCGGGCCCCAGATGAGTTTCGATAAGCAGTTTGTGCGCGATTACCTGGAAGGGCTGGACTGGTGCAAGGCGCCTCCTGCGCCGAACCTTCCCGAAGAGATAATAAAGAAGACCAGCAAGAAGTACCTTGAGGCATTAAAGAAACTAACCGGTAAGGAGCTTTAAGTGCTTTGGCGTATTGAGATAAACGGAAAGAACGGGACGCCCGACCCAGGGATCAGGAAGGACATCGAGGACCTCGGAATAAAAGGGGTCGGGTCCGTCGAGACGGCACAGCTGTATATTATAGGCGGGGATATCGGGCGGGTGGAGGTAAAAAGGATATCCGAAGAACTCCTGTCGGATCCCGTCACCCAGCGCTATTCGTTCAGCCGGGTTCCTGCCGGCGGCAAAGGCGCGGCTCCCGGGATCAAGACGGGCAAAAAGGCTGTCGTCGAAGTCACGTATAACGCGGGCGTCATGGATCCTGTTGAGGAGAGCGTAAGGAAAGGCATCCTTGACCTCGGTATCGTAGGCGTCGATACGGTCAAGACCGCAAAAAAATATACCATTTCCGGGAAGGTCGCGGAGAAAGACCTGAAGACAATAAGCGAGAAGCTGCTCTTCAATAAAGTCATACAGCATGTTGTCGCCGGGCGCGGCTCATATACCGCAAAGAACCCCCCGAAATACCATTTTAACCTTATAACGATCATACTGCTGGACGCCTCCGACAGGGACCTCGAGAGGATAAGCAGGGAAGGCCAGCTCTTCCTGGACCTGACCGAGATGCGCCACATAAAAGATTATTATATGAAGCTGGGGCGCAACCCTACGGATATTGAGCTCGAGACCATCGCGCAGACATGGTCGGAGCATTGCGCACACAAGACCTTCCGCGGGCTTATTACTTACGAAGCCGGCGGGAAAAAGCGCCGTTTTAACAACCTGCTGAAAGAGACCATAGCGAAGGCCACCGCGGAGCTTAATAAGCCGTGGTGCGTGTCGGTCTTCAAGGACAATGCCGGAGTCATCCGTTTCGACGAAAAATATAACATCTGTTTCAAGGCCGAGACGCATAACCATCCGTCGGCGATAGAACCTTACGGCGGGGCGAACACGGGCCTGGGCGGCGTGATACGCGACCCTCTCGGGACCGGCCTAGGCGCAAAACCGATCCTTAACACCGACATATTCTGTTTCGGAGAGCCGGATTACCCTTTCTCGCGCCTGCCGAAGGGCGCGCTGCACCCGAAGAGGGTCATGAAGGGCGTCGTCGCCGGCGTCAGGGATTATGGAAACAAAATGGGCATACCGACGGTCAACGGCGCGGTGCTCTTCGATAACAGGTACATCGGCAATCCGCTCGTATACTGCGGCAACGTCGGGCTGATGCCGAAAGAAAAATCTTTTAAAGAAGTACCTAAGGACGGCGACCTCGTAGTGGTGGTCGGCGGGAGGACCGGGCGCGACGGCATACACGGAGCCACGTTCTCCTCGGGCGAGCTGACGTCGGAATCGGAGCAGGTCTCCGCGCAGGCCGTACAGATCGGCAACCCTATAGAAGAGAAGAAGATGGCGGACTGTATCCTGAAGGCGCGCGATATGGACCTTTACGATGCGATAACGGATTGCGGCGCGGGCGGGCTGTCGAGCGCGGTCGGCGAGTTAGGGGAGAATACGGGCGTAAGGGTCGACCTTTCCGAGGTGCCGTTGAAATATGACGGGCTTACATATACCGAGATATGGATATCGGAGGCGCAGGAGAGGATGGTCCTTTCCGTGCCCAAAGAAAAGGCGAAGCGGCTCCTCGAGGTCTTCGCGAAAGAGGACGTGGAAGCGACGGTCATAGGCGAATTCACCAGGACGAGGAAGCTCGAGCTGTTCTACGGCCGCGAAAAAGTTTGCGACATGAAGATGGAATTCCTGCACGGCGGCAACCCCAAGGTGGTAAGGAAAGCGAAGTGGAAGGCTCCGAAATACGCGGAACCCCGGTTCGCGTGCCCGAAGGACCTGACGCCGTCCCTGCTGGGCCTGCTGTCCAACTGGAATATCTGCAGCAAGGAGTGGATAATAAGGCAGTATGACCACGAGGTGCAGGGAGGCTCGGTCGTCAAGCCTCTCGTCGGCGTATGCAACGACGGCCCGTCAGACGCGGCGGTCGCGATACCCGTGCTCGGATCGAAGAGAGGCGTAGTGGTATCGAACGGCATCAATCCGAGATACGGAGACATAGACCCGTACTGGATGGCGGCCTCGAATATCGACGAAGCGTTAAGGCAGATAACCGCCGTCGGGGGAGAGCTCGAACAGGTCGCTATACTCGATAACTTCTGCTGGGGCGATACCGACCAGGCGCCGCAGCTCGGAAGCCTCGTAAGGGCGTCCCTGGGATGCTATGACGCGTCAAAGGCGTTCGGTACGCCGTTCATCTCGGGCAAGGACAGCCTGCATAACGAATATATCGTAGGGAACAGGCGCGTCTCGATACCCGGCACGCTGCTGATATCGGCAATAAGCGTGACGGGTGACGTGACGAAATGCATAACGATGGATTTTAAGGAGGCGGGCAGCCTCATATATATAGTCGGCGGGACCTTCAACGAATTGGGCGGGTCGTATTATTTCGGGCTTAACGGCGTCACCGGAAATTCCGTGCCGACCGTTGACCTGAAGCGCGCCCGGTCCGTCATGGAGAAGCTCAGTGCGGCGATAAGGGCCCGCCTCGTATCGGCGTGCCATGATTGCTCCGAAGGAGGCATAGGAGTGGCCGCCGCGGAAATGGCATTCGCGGGAGGGCTGGGGGCCGAGATATCGTTGAGCGAGGTCCCCTACGGGCAAAAATATCCCCCGTCCGGGGGCAGGCGCAATGACCATATTTTATTCTCGGAATCCAACACGAGGTTCATCGTCGAGGTAAGCAAGGAGAACCGCGCGGAATTCGAGAAGTCGATGAAAGGCGCCGTGATAGGATTGATAGGAAGGGTCATCGATTCCGGGGATTTTGCCGTGTACGGCCTGGACGGGAAAGTGGCCGTGAGGACGGATATAGCCGAGATGAAGGAGGCATGGCAGGGCCCGCTAAGATGGTAGCCATAAAAGGGAAGCCTAAAGTCATCGTATTGCGCGCGGCAGGGACGAACTGCAACGAGGAGACCGCATTCGCGTTCGAACACGCGGGCGCAGCCACCGAGCAGGTCCATATAAACAGCCTCGTCAACGGAGAGAAGAAGCTCCGGGATTACCATATATTGGCGGTCCCCGGCGGCTTTACATACGGCGACGATGTCGGCTCGGGAAAGATCCTCGCCAATGAATTGAAGTATAAGCTGGCCGCCGACCTCGGGAAATTCGTCGGCGCCGGGAAACTGATAATAGGCATCTGCAACGGCTTCCAGGTGCTCGTAAAAGCGGGCCTGCTTCCCGGGAAAGGAGCGGGCGGCGAAGTGCTTGAAGCGACGCTGGCCACGAACGATACCGCCAGGTATGAGGACAGGTGGGTCTACCTGCGGATGGCCAAAAGCCCCAACATGGAATCGCAGAACAGGTGCGTGTGGACCCGCGGCCTCGACGAGGTAATCTATATACCCGCCGCGCACGGCGAGGGGAAATTCGTCCCGAAGGATAAAGATGTGCTCGGGAAGCTCTGGGCGAACGGGCAGGTGGTGTTCAGGTATGTGGATCCGCGCGGCAAGCTCGCGGGATTCCCGTGGAATCCCAACGGGTCCGTGGATAATATTGCCGGCGTATGCGATATGACAGGAAGGATCCTCGGGCTGATGCCGCATCCCGAAAGGCATTTGTTCTCCACGCAGCACCCGCGCTGGACGCGCGGCGAAGCGCAGCGGGAGGGTGACGGCGCCAGGATATTCAGGAACGGCGTAAAAAGCGTCTAGGAGTAAAAATGGACGGAAGGATCAAGGAATATTGCGGGCTGTTCGGAGTATACGGCCATAAGGAAGCAGCGCGGCTTACCTATCTCGGCCTGTATGCCCTTCAGCACCGCGGCGAGGAATCGGCCGGAATAGCGTCTTTCGACGGTGAAACGACGCATGCCCATAAAGGGATGGGGCTGGTCGCCGATGTATTCAACGAAAATGCGCTTAGCGATCTCAAGGGCCATGTTTCGATAGGCCATGTTAGATATTCGACAACGGGTTCCACCACATTGAAAAATGCGCAGCCGGTCGTCGTGGATTATTCCCGCGGGACGATCGCGGTCGGGCATAACGGCAACCTCGTCAACGGCGCAAGGCTCCGCGATGAGCTCGAGGCGCGCGGCTCGATATTCCAGACTACGCTCGATTCCGAGATAATAATACACCTGATGGCCAGGCCGGAGCACAAGAACCTGGAAGAGGGGCTCGTATATACGCTGAAACAACTGAAAGGCGCGTTCTCCCTCGTGATAATGAAAGAGGACATGCTTGTCGGAGTGCGCGACCCGCACGGATGGAGGCCTTTGTGCCTCGGTAAGCTCGGGGACGCGTATGTATTGGCGAGCGAGACGACCGCGCTGGACCTGATCGAGGCGGAGTTTGTCCGCGAGCTCGAGCCGGGAGAGGTCCTTTATATAAGCAAGAAGGGGCTTCGCTCGACGAAACCGTTCGGAGAGAGCAAGAAGATAGCGCATTGCATATTCGAGCATATATATTTCGCGAGGCCGGACTCGTATATATTCGGGGAGTCGGTGCATATCGTAAGGCAGAAGCTCGGGCATATGCTCGCGAAGGAGCATCCTGTCGACGCGGACCTGATAGTCCCCGTACCTGATTCCGGTACGCCCGCAGCTCTTGGCCTATCCCACGAATCAGGCATCGAGCTGGAGATGGGCATAATCCGCAACCATTACGTCGGAAGGACCTTCATACAGCCGCTGCAGCACATAAGGGATTTCAGCGTGAAGATAAAGCTGAACCCGATAAGGGCGCTGTTAAAGGGCAAGAGGGTCATCGTCGTAGACGACTCGATAGTGAGGGGGACCACTTCGAAGGCGAGGATCAAGAAGCTCTACGATGCCGGCGCGAAAGAGGTCCATATGAGGATATCCTGCCCGCCGATCAAGTTCCCGTGTTTCTACGGAATAGACTTCCCGACGAAAAAGGAGTTGATAGCGGCGACGCATTCGGTCGAGGAGATAAGGAAGTTCCTCGGGGTAACGACGCTCGGATATCTTTCGGTCGAGGGGATGTTGGGCTGCGTGTCGTGCCCGAAGGATTACTGTACGGCGTGTTTTACCGGGGATTACCCGGTACCTTTCGGCGGAGAGGCGAACAAGTTCGCCACAGAGCATAAAGGATATTAATATGGCGCTTACCTATAAGAAAGCCGGGGTAGACACAGTTGAGGCGGGCCGTTTCGTAAACGCGATAACGAAGTATACCGGGTCCACGGCGCGCAAGGGCGCCAATTGCAAGCTCGGAGGCTTCGGAGGGCTTTTTGATTTCAGGGCCGCCGGTTACAGGGACCCCGTGCTCGTCTCGTCGACCGACGGCGTAGGAACGAAGCTTAAGATAGCTTTCCTCGCCGGCAAGCATGATACGGTCGGCATCGATATGGTCGCGATGAACGTAAATGACGTGTTGACGACGGGCGCCGAGCCGCTCTTCTTCCTCGATTATATCGCGACGGGCAGGATAGACAGGAAAGCCCTCGAGGATGTGGTAAAGGGCATCGCTGAAGGCTGCAGGCAGGCCGGATGCGCGCTTATCGGCGGCGAGACCGCCGAGATGCCGGCGTTCTACAAGCCCGGAGAATACGACCTCGCGGGATTCTGCGTCGGCGCGGTCGAGAGAAAGAATATCGTGGACAGCTCGAAAATGAAGGAAGGCGATATCGCCGTCGGGCTGGCCTCGACGGGCCCGCATTCGAACGGGTATTCGCTGATCAGGAAAGTTTTCTCGGCGGCCGAGCAGAAGGCGCTTGCAAAGGAACTGCTCGCGCCGACAAGGATATACGTGAAGCCGGTGCTCGAGCTCAGAAAGTCCGTTCCGGTGAAAGGGATCGCGCATATAACCGGGGGCGCGTTCTTCGAGAAGCTGCCGCGCATAGTCCCCGACGGCAAGACCCTCGTTATAGAAAAGGGCTCGTGGGAGGTCCCCGAGGTCTTCGGCAGGATACAACGCAAGGGCCGCATCGAAGAGACGGAGATGTTCCGCACATTCAATATGGGCCTCGGCATGATAATAGTGATGCCGCCGCAGGATTTCGGAAAGGCGAAGAAAATATTAGCGAAATGGGGCGTGGATTCCTGGATAGTGGGCTCCGTTAACAAAGGCAGGACTAAGGTAAAGATAATATGCGGGTTCTAGTTGTCGGCTCCGGAGGAAGGGAACACGCGCTGGCCTGGAAGATAAGGCAATCCACGCTCGTGGATAAAGTCTATTGCGCGCCGGGGAACGGCGGCATCTCGAAGATAGCTGAATGCGTCGACGTGAAGCCGGACGATATTACCGGGCTTATCGGTTTCGCGACGAGGAATAAGATAGACCTTACCGTCGTCGGCCCGGAAGCCCCGCTCGCGAACGGTATAGTCGACAGGTTCTGCGTGAACGGCCTCAGGGTGTTCGGCCCCTCGAAGGAAGCCGCCAGGATCGAGGCGAGCAAGATATTCATGAAAGAGCTGATGCGCAAATACAACATACCTACCGCTGATTTCGAGGTCTTCGATGACAGCGCGCGCGCGAAAAAATATATCGAAGGGTTGGAGGGAAATTTCGTGGTAAAGGCGGACGGCCTCGCGGCGGGTAAAGGCGTAGTCGTATGCTCGTCGAATGATGCGGGCGTGTCAGCCGTGGAATCGATGATGGACCGCCGCGATTTCAGGGACGCGGGGAGCAGGATATTGGTCGAGGAATGCCTGGAGGGCGAGGAGGCGTCCATACTCGTCATCACCGACGGAAAAGATTGCGTGCCTCTCGCGTCAGCGCAGGACCACAAGAGGGTATTTGACGGCGATAACGGCCCGAATACGGGCGGCATGGGCGCCTATTCGCCGGCGCCGGTAATGACCGCGGAGCTTATGGATTCCGTGATGAAGGATATAATCAAGCCCGCTATTGCCGCGATGGGTAAAGAGGGCGCGCGTTATACGGGCGTGTTATACGCGGGGATAATGGTGACAAGCGCGGGGCCGAAGGTCCTGGAGTTCAACTGCAGGTTCGGCGATCCCGAGACGCAGGCCATCCTGCCGCGGCTCAAGAGCGATATAATCGAGCTCATAGAAGCCTCGATAGACGACGAGATCGACATGGCCCGGCCCGAGTGGGACGAGAGGCCGTGCGTGTCCGTGGTGCTCTCTTCCGGCGGATATCCGGGCGACTACGAGACCGGTTTCGAGATCGACGGCCTCGACGCGCTTGAAAAGTCGAAGGACATATATGTCTTCCATGCCGGCACAAAGGTCTCCGAAGGAAAGACGGTAACCTCCGGCGGGCGGGTCCTTAGCGTCACCGCGCTGGGTTCGGATATAAAAGATGCGATCGACAGGTGCTACAACGCGGTCAACCTCGTGGAGTTCGAGGGGATGCATTTCAGAAGGGATATAGGCCACAGGGCGCTGAAGAGGTGAACATAAGGAGTTTCGCATGGCAAAACCTAAGATAGCGGTGATACTGGGATCCGATTCCGATTTGGCCGCGATGGAAGAGGGGTTGAAAGTCCTGAGGGATTTTAAGGCCCCATTTGAGCTAAAGATAATGTCCGCGCACAGGAGCCCCGCGCTCGTGCACGAGTTTGCCAAGAATGCCGAGAAGGAAGGCGTAAACGTCATAATAGCCGCCGCTGGCGGCGCGGCCCATCTCGCCGGCGTGATAGCCTCGATGACGCGGCTTCCGGTCATAGGCGTCCCGATGGAGACTAGCAGCCTCAACGGCATGGACTCGCTCTTCTCGACGGTCCAGATGCCGTACGGCGTGCCTGTCGCGACGATGGCGATAGGCAAATCCGGAGCGCGTAACGCGTCGATATTTGCGCTGCAGATACTCGCGTTGAACGATAAGAAGGTCGCAGGGGAGCTCAACGCCTTCAAGAAGAGGCTCGAGTCCGACGTGATAGCGAAGAATAAGAAGCTCAGCTTATGACGATAGTCGTGCGCATCGACGCCTCGAGGCCGGAAGCGGCAAAGATTAAGGAAGCGGCCTCGATACTGAAGCACGGCGGGCTCGTGGTTTTCCCGACCGAAACGGTATACGGCCTTGGCGCTAACCTGCTTGATAAGGACGCCGTAAAGAGGGTATACGGCATAAAACGGCGCCCGCCAGGCAAACCGTTGACCGTGCATGTGGCGGATATCAAGGCCGTAACGAAGATGGCCGGCCGTATCCCGGTTAAAGCCGCGAGATTGATCAAAAGATACTGGCCGGGCCCGCTGACTTTGATACTTAAGGATAAGCGAGGCAGGAAGACCGGGTTCAGGATGCCGGACAACAAGATAGCTTTGAAGCTTATCAAGGCAGCAGGGGTGCCCGTAGTCGCGCCAAGCGCTAATATATCCGGCAATAAGCCGCCGGCCTGCGCGAAGGAGGTCCTGCGGGACCTCGACGGCATGATAGAGGTCGTCATAGACGGCGGCAGGACAAAGATAGGGGTAGAATCCACGGTAGTTGACATGTCGGGCAGGAGGCCGGTCATATTGCGCGAAGGCGCGGTCGCCGGGCCCGAAATATGCGAGGTCGCCGATGGTTAAATCCGTCCTTATGGTATGCACCGGAAACTCGTGCCGCAGCGTAATGGCCGAAGGCCTCCTAAAAAAATGGCTTAAGGAACATAACTGCGCGAATATCAAAGTAGCTTCGGCGGGCATCGCGACGATACCGGGCATGATGGCGAGCTCGAACGCCGTCGAGGTCATGAAGAGGGAACACGTGGACGTATCCAACCACAGGGCGCAGGTCGTCTCCGGGCAGCTGATAAAAGAATACGATATCATACTCTGCATGGAGCCGATACACTCGCAGACGGTAAAGGAGTTTTTGCCGGAGGCGGCGCCGAAGACGCACCTGCTCGTTGAATACGCGTATGAAGGCGACGCGGAAAAACCGAAGAACCTCTGGATCACAGACCCGATAGGAAAACCCAAGGAAGTATACGAATCGGTCCTCATGACATTAAAAGACGCGATAGAAAGGGTGGGTAAGAAGATATGCGGATAGCTATAGGAGCCGACCACGGCGGTTTTGCCCTGAAGGCTAAGATCGTGAAGTACCTTAAGTCTAAGGGCCATGAAGTGAAAGATCTCGGGTGTTACTCGGCGGAATCGTGCGATTACCCGAAATACGGCTATGCCGTCGCGGCGGCCGTGGGGAATAAAAAATTCCCCCGGGGAGTGCTCATATGCAAGAGCGGCATAGGGATGTCGATAGTCGCCAATAAGGTGCGCGGGGTCAGGGCCGCGCTGGTATTCGACATCGAGGCCGCGCGTTCGTCGCGCGAGCATAACGACGCGAACATCATAGTTTTCAGCGCGAGGAATACCAACGTATTCAAGGCGAAGAAGATCCTCGACGCGTGGCTCTCGACAAGGCGCGCGGGGGGAAGGCATTTGAGAAGGGTAAAACAGATATCCGACCTGGAGGCCAGCAGATGAAGAACCTTAAGATGACCGATCCCGAAGTGTACGGCGCCATAATAGGCGAGACCAGGCGCGAGGAAGGCAACATCGAGCTTATCGCGAGCGAAAATTTCGTGAGCCGCGCGGTGCTCGAGGCGCAAGGGTCGGTCCTTACGAACAAGTATGCGGAAGGCTACCCGTCGGCGCGGTGGTACGGGGGCTGCGAATATATCGACGTCGTTGAGAAACTCGCGATAGACCGCGCGAAAGAGATCTTCAAGGCCGAGCACGCGAACGTCCAGCCGCACTGCGGCTCGTCGGCCAATATGGCGGTATATTTCGCCGCGCTCAAGATGGGCGATACGGTCATGGCGCTCGACCTGGCGTGCGGAGGGCACCTGACGCACGGCCATAAGGCGAATTTCTCCGGAAAATATTTTAATATCGTCCCCTATATGGTCGACCGCAAGACCGAGACGCTCGATTATGCCGAGATCGAACGCGTAGCCCTCGAATGCAGGCCCAGGATGATACTTGCCGGCGCGTCGAACTATCCGCGCGCGATAGATTTTCAAAGGTTCCGCGCTATATGCGACAAGGTAGGCGCGTACCTTATGGTCGACATGGCGCATTTCGCGGGGCTGGTGGCGGCAGGGCTGCATCCGGACCCCGTCCCCTACGCGGAGTTCGTCACCACGACGACGCACAAGACATTGCGCGGCCCGCGCGGCGGCATGATACTCTGCAAAAAGGAATTCGCGAAAAAGATAGATTCGATGGTCTTCCCCGGGATACAGGGCGGCCCGCTTATGCACGTGATAGCCGCGAAGGCGGTCGCGTTCAAGGAAGCGCTGAAGCCGGAGTTCAGGGAATACCAGGGGCAGATACTCAAGAACGCGCGCGCCCTCGCCGCGGCCTTCCAGGAGAAGGGCTACAGGATAGTCTCCGGAGGCACCGACAACCACCTCTTCTCGATAGACCTGAACAGCAAGGGGTTGAACGGCAAGGACGCGCAGGAAGCGCTCGATAAGGCGAGGATAACCGTCAATAAGAACACCATACCGTACGACCCGAACCCTCCGATGAAACCGAGCGGCATACGCATCGGCGTCCCGGCCGTGACGACGCGCGGGATGAAAGAGAAGGAGATGGAAGAGATCGCCTCGTTAATGGACGAGGTATTAAGCAATATAACAGATGCAGCGGCAGCCGGGCGCGTGGGCGAAAAAGTCGGCGTCCTCGTGAAGAGGTTCCCGCTTTATGCCGGCCTGCTGGAAGAGGTCTGATATGGCCAAAAAGATAAAACTCAGGTTCGGGAAGAAGAAGGAACGTCCGGATTGGGATGAGTATTTCATGGGGATCGCGAAGCTTGTCGCCGAACGTTCCACATGCCTCAGGAGGTCGGTCGGCGCGCTGATAGTAAAGAACCGCAGGATACTTACTACGGGATACAACGGCACGCCGAGCGGCATCGCCCATTGCGAGGACGAAGGCTGCCTGCGCGACAGGATGAAAGTCCCGTCAGGCGAACGCCACGAACTCTGCCGCGGCCTGCACGCGGAGCAGAACGCGATAATCCAGGCCGCGCTCTACGGCGTCGACATACACGGCGGGACGCTCTATTGCACGAACCAGCCCTGCTCGATATGCGCGAAGATGCTTATCAACGCAGGCATAAAGGAGATAGTCATGGAGTCGGGATATCCCGACGAGATGGCGAGGAGATTTTTCAAGGAAGCGGGCATAGAGGTCAGGACTGAAGAGGTCAAAAGAAAAATATGAAATGCCCTTTTTGCGGCACGATCGAGGATAAGGTCATAGATTCCCGCATCTCCGCCGAAGGCGATACGATAAGGCGCCGCCGCGAATGCCTGAAGTGCCAGAAGAGGTTCACCACCTACGAGCGCCTCGAAGAACACCAGATGATGGTCATCAAGAAGGACGGCAGGCGCGAACCGTTCGACAGGAAGAAGCTCCTCTCCGGCATAGTCAAGGCATGCGAGAAACGGCCGGTCCCGATGGACAGGATAGAGGGAATGGTCGACGAGGTCGAGAGGCTTATCCAGCGCAATTACGAGAAAGAGGTATCCTCGACTACGCTCGGCGAGTTCGTCATGAAACAGCTACACGACCTCGATGAGGTCGCCTACGTCAGGTTCGCCTGGGTCTACAGGCAGTTCAAGGACATCAACCATTTCATGAAGGAATTGTCCGGCCTGCTCAAAGAAGGACAGAAACCGGACGATAAGAGCAGGTATTGAAAGAAGCCTTATACTGGGATAGCGAAGTATCCGGCTCCGCCGGGGTAAGGGCCCATTGCCGCCTGTGCCCCCATGAGTGCACGATAATGAACGGCCTTACGGGCATATGCGGCGTCCGCAGGAACGTCGACGGTAAACTCTATTCGCTCATTTACGGAGAGGCGGCATCCGTCGCTCTCGACCCCATCGAAAAGAAACCCCTTTACCATTACCATCCCGGCGAATATATCCTGTCGCTCGGCACGAAGGGATGCAATTTCAAATGCCCGTTCTGCCAGAACTGGACGATATCACAGGATGCCGGTGCGCATACCGAAAAAATAACGCCGGCATGGGCCGTCGCGAAGGCGAAAGAACACAAGTCGTTCGGCATCGCCTACACATATAACGAACCGTTCATATGGTATGAATTCGTCCTCGATACCGCGAAGCTCGCCAAAAAAGCCGGCCTGGAGAACGTCCTCGTGACCAATGGATACGTGAATCCAGCGCCGCTCAAAGAGATGCTTCCGCTTATCGGCGCGATGAACGTAGACCTGAAGTCGATAGACGACGGATATTACAGGAAGTACTGCAAGGGAAGCCTGGCCCCGGTCCTGAGCACGATAAAAACGGCCGCGAAGTCCTGCCATGTCGAAATAACAAATCTCGTGGTCACGGGCCTCAATGATACCGATGAAGATTTCAGGAAACTCTCCGACTGGATATGCGATAACGCCGGGCCGGACACCCCGCTGCATTTTTCACGGTATTTCCCGTGCTATGAGATGGACCTGCCGGCCACGCCTAAGGAGACGCTCGAGCGCGCGCAGGCGATCGCAGGCAAAAGGCTCAAATACGTCCACCTCGGCAACGTTTAGCCCCTTGACAAGACCGCCTTGATTCTGCTATCTTATATGCCAGAAGACAAAGGCGTCTACCTAATATAAGCGACAAAGGTGACGCTTTTTTTGTTTCTATATAACCATAAAAGGAGCCAGCAAAATGTCAAGCAAGAAGATCGAAGATTTTATGTCAAAGGTCATCGCAAGGGACCCCAACCAGCCGGAATTCCACCAGGCGGTCCAGGAAGTCGTGGAATCGGTCGCCGATTATATCGACGATAACCCGAAATACCAGGAAGAGAAGATCCTCGACAGGATAGTTGAGCCCGAGAGGGTCATTATGTTCAGGGTCCCCTGGACGGACGATAAGGGCAACATACACGTCAACCGCGGTTTCCGCATCCAGATGAACAGCGCGATAGGCCCGTATAAGGGCGGCCTGCGCCTCCATCCGAGCGTGAACCTGAGCATATTGAAGTTCCTCGCGTTCGAGCAGGTCTTCAAGAACGCGCTGACGACGCTGCCGATGGGCGGCGCCAAGGGCGGTTCAGATTTCGACCCGAAAGGCAAGTCCAACGGCGAAGTCATGAGGTTCTGCCAGAGTTTCATGACCGAGCTGGCGAAATATATCGGCCCCGATACGGACGTACCGGCGGGTGACATAGGAGTCGGCGGCCGCGAGATAGGGTTCCTCTTCGGCCAGTATAAGAGGCTGCGCAACGAATTCACCGGAGTCCTCACAGGCAAAGGCCTGAAATGGGGCGGAAGCCTCATAAGGCCGGAAGCCACCGGTTACGGATGTGTCTATTTCGTCGAGGAGATGCTGAAGACGAAGGGCGAGAGCCTGAAGGGCAAGGTATGCGCGGTATCGGGCGCAGGCAACGTCGCTCAGTATACGGTCGAGAAGCTTATCGACCTCGGCGCGAAGGTCGTCACTCTTTCCGATTCGGACGGTTTCATCCATGATGAGGGCGGCATCGACAAGAAAGAACTCAGCTGTGTCATGGAGCTCAAGAACGTCCGCCGCGGCAGGATCAAGGACTGCGCGAAAGAGTTCAAGTGCAAGTATTACGAGAACCAGCGCCCCTGGAGCGTGAAGTGCGATGTGGCTTTCCCGAGCGCTACGCAGAACGAGATCAGCGGCGAAGACGCGAAGATGCTCGTAAAGAACGGATGCATCGCGGTAGGCGAAGGCGCGAACATGCCGACCGCACCCGAAGGCAT
>JAQUSA010000108.1 GCA_028715315.1 Candidatus Omnitrophota bacterium
ACTGAAGGTGCTTTTCGTCTCAAGCGAGGTCGTGCCGTTCTCGAAGACGGGCGGGCTTGCAGATGTGGCCGGAAGCCTTCCGGTCGCGCTGCATAAAGCGGGCGCGGACGTGAGGGTTATCACGCCGAAATATAAATGCGTGAAGGTAAAAGGCGGGAAGGCGCTGCTGGCGGGGAAGGTGCCGGTATATTTCGTAAAGAACGACGCGTATTTCATGAGGGATAACCTCTATGCCGAGAAGTCGGGCGATTACGGGGACAACCTCGAAAGGTTCGCCTTTTTCTCCAGGCGCATACTCGAGATGGCCAAGGAGATGAAATTCAAGCCTGACGTGATACACTGCAACGACTGGCAGACAGCGCTTGTGCCGGTCTACCTGAAGGAGATATTCAGGCCCAAAGATAAGTTCTATAAAGGCATAAAGACCGTGCTTACCGTGCACAACATGGGCTACCAGGGCATCTTTCCGAAGGAGCAGTTCGAAAAGACGGGGCTCGGATGGGAATATTTCACGATGCACAGGCTCGAGTTCTACGATATGTTGAATATACTTAAGGGCGGCCTTGTTTTCAGCGACCTGATAACGACGGTCTCGCCTACATACGCCCGGGAGATACAGCGGAGGGAGTTCGGTTACGGGCTCGACCCGCTGCTGAAGGAGCGCAGGGGGGCGTTGTACGGCATACTTAACGGCATCGACTACAGCGAATGGCCTGCAAAGCCCGCGGGAAAACGCAGGGATAAGGCGTTGCTGCAGAAAGAGGCCGGCCTCGAGCAGAAGGACGGTATCCCGCTGATCGGCGTGGTATCGAGGCTTGCCGACCAAAAAGGCCTGGACCTGATCGCGCAGATGATCAACCAGATGCTGGACTTGGACGTGCAGTTCATACTCCTCGGCACGGGGGAAGAGAAATACCACAGGCTCTTCGAGGATATACAGCGCAGGATACCGCATAAGGCTTCGATAAATTTAAGGTTCGACGATGCGCTTGCAAAGAAGATATACGCCGGCTGCGATATGTTCCTGATGCCGTCGAGGTACGAACCGTGCGGCCTCGGCCAGATAATATCATTGAGGTACGGCACGATACCGGTGGTCCGCAATACGGGCGGGCTCGCCGATACCATAAAGGAGTTTGACACAAAGACAGGCGAGGGCAACGGATTCGTGTTTGAAAGGTACGACCCATGGGAGCTGTTTGACGCGGTAAAGCGGGCTATAGGCGTCTATAAACAGGAGAAGCCCTGGGCACAGCTCGTATCCAACGCTCTCAAATGCGATTTCTCGTGGGACAGGTCGGCCGGGGAATACATGGCATTATACAGGAAGCGGGCATAGGTATGGTCATAGTCGGCGTTACCGGGAGCATCGGGACGGGCAAGACAACGGTCTCGAAGATGTTGCGCAGGCTCGGAGCCGTCGTGATAGATGCCGACGAGATCGCCCACCGCGCGATGGAGCCGGGCAATCCGGCATGGAAGAAGATCTCCTCGCGTTTCGGCAAGGGCATATTGCGCCATGACGGGTACATCGACAGGAAGAAGCTCGGGGAGACGGTCTTCTCCGACAAGAAGGAGATGAAGAAGCTCTGCGATATATTGCATCCGGAAGTATACAGGCGGATGAGGGCGATAGTAAACAGGACAAAAAGGGCGGACAGTTCGGCGTTGGTGGTGCTCGACGTCCCGCTACTGCTTGAGACCGGCGGCCGGAAGTACGTAGATAAGCTTATCGTTGTGTCGGCGCCGAGGCATGTGCAGTTGGAAAGGGCATGCAGGAAGTTCAACCTTAAGCGCTCCGAGATATTGAGAAGGATCAGGATGCAGATGCCGCTCAAGGATAAGGTCAGGGAAGCCGACCATGTGGTAGACAATGGCGGCAGCCTGATATCAACGGAGAAACAGGTAAGGGCTATATGGAAGAAGCTGGCGGGAGCGTAAACTGTCCTCATAAGATAGAGGATATCCTCGGCATTCTTAACGCGGAGATATCCGGCTCCAAGGAAAAAAGGGCGCTTCCTGCCGTTATGTTGCTTCTTATTGACATAGATAATCTCGAAAGGGTGAACCGCTGGTACGGCAGGAGCGCGGGAGACGGTGTGCTGGAAGGCCTGTCTCAGCTGCTCAGGGATAGGCTGAAGGACGGCGACCTGCTCGCCAGGTTCGGAGGGGACGAGTTCCTTATGCTCCTTCGCGGAGTCACGCTGAAGGAGGCAAAGGAGCGCAGCGAGGAGATCCTGGAGGCGGTGAAGTCCCGCGAATTCGCCTCGGATAACCTGCGTGTCTCGGTATCCGTCGGGATAGCGCATTATTTTTCATTCGCTTTCTCGGGAGATGAATTACTGGGATGCGCCGTAGAGGCGTTAGCGCTTGCACAGAAAGAGGGAGGAACATACAAGGTATTTATGGAAGAGGAGGAATGGGATGAAAAGTAGCAACGAAGAGACAAACGGAAAACAGGCAAGTAAAGAGGCGAAAGAGGGTTCCGAGACAACGAAGGAAGCGTCCGGCCCGATGTTCAATATCGCCAAGCTGAAGAAGATGACGATCCAGGAGTTGACGAAGGCCGCCAAGGACTTGAGCATAAATTCCATTAGCGGGCTCAAAAAGCAGGACCTGATATTCAAGATACTCCAGGCACAGGCCGAAAAGGAAGGGTTCATGTTCGGCGAGGGAGTGCTTGAGATCCTGCCGGACGGGTTCGGGTTCCTGCGTTCGTCGAATTACAATTACCTTCCGTCGCCGGACGATATATACGTGTCGCCCAGCCAGATCAGGAGGTTCGACCTGCGCACCGGCGACACGGTGAGCGGACAGATCCGCCCGCCGAAGGAAGGCGAGCGTTACTTCGCGCTATTGAAGGTTGAAGTAGTCAATATGGAGCACCCGGAATCAATGAAAGAACGTACATTGTTTGATAACCTGACGCCGCTTTACGCGAACGAGAGGTATGTCCTCGAGACGGAACCCGGCGAGATATCCATGAGGATAATGGATATGCTCACGCCGATCGGCAAGGGGCAGAGGGGCCTTATCGTCGCGCAGCCTTACAGCGGCAAGACGATACTGCTGCAGAAGATCTCGAACTCGATCATGAAAAACTATCCGGACGTGGTCCTGATAGTCCTGCTGATCGACGAGCGCCCTGAGGAAGTCACCGATATGCAGCGTTCGGTCAAGGGGGAGGTCGTCAGTTCTACCTTCGACGAACCGGCCGAAAGGCATATACAGGTCGCCGAGATAGTCCTCGAGAAGGCGAAGCGCCTCGTAGAGAACAAGAAGGATGTCGTCGTCCTGCTCGATTCGATAACCCGCCTCGCGCGCGCGTATAACACGGTCGCGCCGCATAGCGGGAAGATACTCTCGGGCGGTGTCGATTCGAGCGCGCTTCATAAACCGAAGAGGTTCTTCGGCGCGGCAAGGGCGGTCGAGGAAGGCGGTTCATTGACGATAATCGCGACGGCGCTCGTGGATACCGGGAGCCGGATGGATGAGGTCATCTTCGAGGAGTTCAAGGGAACCGGCAACATGGAGTTGCAGCTCGACAGGAACATGTTCCAGAAGAGGATCTATCCTGCCATAGACATAAAGCGCTCTAACACGAGGAAGGAAGACCTGCTGCTTAAGGAAGACGAGCTGAAGCGCATCTGGATACTAAGGAAAGTGCTTAACGAGATGAATTCGGACGAGGCGATGGAGCTTCTGGTTGACAGGCTTGGCAAGACCAAGACAAATGCCGAATTCCTGATGAACATGCAGCAGAAATAACATAAGGAGAGTAAGATGAAAGAAAAGATCCACCCGAAGTACGAGCCGACCACGATAACCTGCGCATGCGGGGAGGTCATACATACGCGTTCTGTGAAGCCGAACATTAAGGTCGAGATCTGCTCGAAGTGCCACCCGTTCTTCACCGGCACTACGAAGCTGATGGATACAGCCGGCAGGGTAGAGAAGTTCAGGAAGAAATACAAGAAATAAGGGCCGGGTATCCATTGATGTTTGAAGCGTTAGAGACGAGGCTCAGGCGTTACTCAGAGCTTGAAGGGTTGGTCACCGATCCGAAGGTGATAGCCGATTCGTCCGCCTACCAGCGGTATACGAAGGAGCTTGCCTCCCTGAGGACGATCGTCTCTAAATATAAGGAGTACAAGAAGACAGGCGCCGATATAGCGGAGCTCGAGGAAGTCCTGGATAAAAAGTCGCAGGATGCGGAATTCGCGGAGCTCGCGAAGGAGGAACTCCTTACGCTGAGGAAGAAGATGCCGGGGCTGGAGAAGGAGATAGAAGAGCTCCTCCTCGAGGACGATCCCGACGCGAATAAGAACATAATCGTCGAGATCCGCGCGGGGACCGGAGGCCAGGAGGC
>JAQUSA010000008.1 GCA_028715315.1 Candidatus Omnitrophota bacterium
CGGCGTGCCCTTTTCAAAGGAAAGGCAGTAGCAGGAGAGGTGGGTCACGGGTAGCTTCACCGCTTCCCTGAATTCCGCGGCGCATTCGTCAAAGGTCTCTCCCGGGACACCGAAGATCAGGTCCGCGCTTATGTTCCTGAACCCTTTCTTACTTGCCTCAAGCACCGCGTTCCTCGCCTTCCTTGCGTTGTGTATCCTTCCGAGGCCCTTGAGCTTAACGTCCCGGAACGACTGCGCGCCGATGCTGATCCTGTTGACGCCTTCGTCAAGGAACAGGCTTATCTTATCCGCAGTAAGGCTCTCGGGATTAGCCTCGACCGTGAACTCCGCGCCCTTTCCGGAATGTTTGCCGAGGCGGCGCAGTAATTTTTTAAGAAGCGGGATCTCCAACACCGTAGGGGTCCCTCCCCCGATGAATATCGTGGAGACCGGCCTTTCTATCTTCGATATCTGCCCGCAGAGCACATCTATATATGCCTTTGCCGCTGGCCTCTCATACATCACGCTGTAGAAATCGCAATAGGCGCATTTCCTCGCGCAGAACGGTATGTGGATATATAAGGATACTGCTTGCATTTTCGCCTGCCTGTTTATATAATTGTAAACCATATGGTACTATTGAGGTTTACAATGCGTATATTCGCTTCTGCGGCTGCCGCCGCCTTGCTTATTATGATACCAGATATCGCGGGCGCCGTAAACTTCTATGACGGAGCGCGGGCGCCGGACGGGCTGTATTTCCTTACCTACTCCTCCGTTTATACGGCGGGCAAACTGACCAAGGCCGAAGAGCTCCTGCGTTTCTGCTATTATTCCCGCGACTTCGTCGCGACGGCGCTGCTGCCGGCCGGCGGCGTCAGGGTGGGTTCTGAGGGCAAAAATTCCCGCGGCCTCGGCGACGCGACGGCCGGCGCGGGATACTTCCTGCCCATTGAAGAAGTCGACGTGCTTCCCATGCTGTTCGTCAAGATCCCTACGGGCGAATACGCTTCCGATAAGAGCACGAACTACGGTACGCACCAGGTCGACATCAGGCCCGTCATATTCTTCAGCAAGACGATAAATGATTTCAGCATGGATGCGGCAATAAAATATTATTTCCGGCTCAAGAACGACAAGGATATCTCCCCGGGCGACGAGCTGCACCTGCAGTACCTTCTCGGCTATAATGTAACGAAAAACCTGAAACTCGGCCCCTCGGTGAACTGGATGATGGGCAGCGAACGCAGGACGCTTTCGGTAGGCGGGGATATTTACACGCGCATAAGGGGCATGAGTTTCTCGTTCACGTACCTGTACGACGCCTACACCAGGAACTCTCCTAAAGGGCAATACTTCCAGCTAAAGAGCTGTTATAAGTTCTGACCGGACGCATCCGCCCTAAAAGTTCTCCGCCAACACCTCGTAATACGGCTGCGGATGCTTGCAGGCCGGGCATTCATTCGGGGCTTCCGCGCCCTCGAATACATATCCGCAGTTCCTGCAATGCCATTTGACGGACGCCTTCTTCTTGAAGACTTCGCCGCCGGCGATATTGCCGGCTAATTTCCTGTATCTTGCCTCATGGAACCGCTCGACCTTGGCTATTTGCTCGAACGAGCGCGCGATCTCCGGAAAACCCTCTTTCTCCGCGGTCCTGCCGAAATCGGCGTAGAGCGTCGTCCACTCAAGGTTCTCTCCGGCCGCGGCCGCCTCGAGGTTGGATTTCGTGTCCTTGATCATCCCTGCAGGATAGGCAGCCGTTATCTCGACATCCCCGCCCTCAAGATATTTGAAGAATACCTTCGCATGCTCTTTTTCGTTCTCGGCCGTCTCCAGGAATATGGCGGATATCTGTTCATATCCCTCTTTTTTGGCGGCGCTCGCGAAATACGTATACCTGTTCCTCGCCTGCGACTCTCCCGCGAAAGCGCCCAAAAGGTTCTTCTCGGTCTTCGTCCCCTTTAATGATTTTCCCATCTCCATTACCTCCTATCTACGGGTTGAGCGTCCTGTCGCGAACGCTTCTATGCTGAACGCTATTATATACAATACCAGGCACCCTATCACCATAAATTTTGAGAGCGGATAGGCGGCCCGCCAGCCCTGGTCAGCCTTCTTGAGTATCTTGAAATCGGTCACATAAACTACCTCGCACGCGTGCGAGCCGGTGTCGTCCCTTGACGTGCTCGATTCGCGCCAGGAACCATTCCAGCTGCCGGTCGTATAATTGACGAGATAGCCCTTCATCCAGATCTGGTCGCCTTTCTCGACGCTCATTATCAGGTCCGCTATCCTGTCGTTAGCGGCCAGGACGTGGTTATTGGATATTTTGAACGGGCTGAAGTTGACCATTATCTCCCGCTGCTTCTCCTGGAAGGTCCCGAGCTTGAAATCCCAATAGAGGGTCCAGCTTCCGCTGGTGAATCTCAGGTCACGGTATACTCCGGTGCTTATGTTGCTCCCCCAGACGACGCCTATATCCTTGTTATTAAGGAAATCCTGCCATTCCTTGTGCTCCATGTCCCAGAAGACAGAGCTATGATGGTAAGACACTACGAGGCCGTACAGCTCATAGCTGTATTTCGGAATTATCGTATAGGTATAATCTCCTGCCTTCTTCTCGAAACTTCCGGCGTCCGTCGCGGCCTGAACCGGCTCCCTGTAAAGCTGTTTCAATATCTCTTCCTTCGGAGGAAGGCTGTCTTTCAAAACAAACGAGACCGCGAACAACGCCACGCTGAAGACCAAGGCGGTCCTGATCATGAACTTGATAGCTTTCATTTTATGGCCTCCGGCCAATCTCCGGCTTAATATCGAACACCGTTATCTCCGGACGGGCAAAGAACCTTGCTTTGATCGGGGCTTTGCCTTCGAGCCCGAGGCCCCTGTTCACATAGAGGATGGTATTGCCCACCTTGTATTCCCCCGCTTCATATCTCTTCCCGTACCTCGCGTACGTGATCACCGCCCCGTATACCGGAAGGGCTATCTGCCCCCCGTGCGTGTGCCCGCAAAGATACAGGTCCACATTGGAGCCCCTGATATCTTCGATTAGGTCCGGCTTGTGGTACAGCAATATGCTGTAATAGCCCCACGGGACCTTGCTTATGGCTTCGCGCCATTTGTTGCCGTTCCCGAAATCTAGCCCGGTGATGTAGATCGACTCGCCGTTCTTTGCCAGCTTTACGCTGTCCTTCTTCAACACCTGGAATCCGGTGCCTCCGAAAAGATCCCGTCCGCGCAGGAACCAGTAATCATAGTTCCCGGTAACGGCCAGTTTCCCTGTGCCCGCCTTAAGCGATCCGAGGGTCTTCCTGAAGAGCGGCAGGGCGTCGGGGGTATTTACCGTATCGCCCGTAAAGACGATCAAGTCGGGCTTAAGCGAATTGACCAGCGCGGCTACCTTTGCCTCTATCCTGTCCTTAGGATAACAATGCGTGTCCGCTATCTGCACTATCCTGATGCTCGTTTTGGATAACTTGGCCGTAGTGATCTCGACCTTATTTATCTCTATCCATTCCGGTTCGATGAAGATAGCGTAGAGCAGGCACACTATCCCGGCGATGGAAAGCAGGTGGACCGCGATAGCCGGCTTCGTGAAGAAACCGGAAAGCCCCGGCCTCCGCCCTATCTTGTGGAATACCAGCCTAAGGAGAAGCGCCGCTTCCTTAATGTAGACCGCGAGGACAAGGCATAAAAGAAGTGACAGGGAAGCAAACTCGCGTATCAACATCAGATAAGTTTGCCCTCTTGGAGCACGAGTATCCCCTTCAGCTTGGCGTCGCGCGAGGAACTCCCTATGATCACCTCAAACTCACCGGGTTCCGCCGTCCACTGCTTATTCTTTACGTCATAGAAGGACAGGGACCTCTTATCGAGCTTGAATGCGATCCTCTTTGTCTCGCCCGGCTCCAGGTACACCCTCTTAAAGCCCTTGAGTTCCCTGACCGGCCTATCGACGCTCGCCTCCGTGTCCCTAATGTACATCTGGGCCACTTCCGCGCCGGCGCGCTCTCCGGTGTTCTTTAGGTCAAAGCTGACCTCGACGTTGATGTCGCTGCCCTGTACTGAAGCGGGCGTTACGGAGATATTCGAGTATTCAAATGTCGTATATGACAGCCCGTAACCGAACGGGAACATCACCTTGGTGTTCTCCTTGTCGAAATGCCTGTAGCCGACATATATCCCGTCCGAGTAAAAGGTCTTGCCGTTCTTGCCGGGGTATGTCGGATACGCGGAGCAATCCTCCCACCGCACGGGGAAAGTCATCGGCAGTTTTCCCGACGGGTTATAATCACCGAAAAGCACGTCCGCTATCGAATTGCCGCCTTCCTGCCCCGGATACCACGCCTCTACCAGCGCATGGACTTTGTCTATCCATTTATCTATAAGTACCGGCGCGCCCGTGTTCAGGACGACTATCGTGTTCTTGTTTGCGTCGCTCACCCTGCTTATCAATGCGTCCTGGCCTGCGGGCAGTACGAGGGAACTCCTGTCCCACCCCTCGCCCTCATAACGCTTGGACAACCCGACAAAGACTATCGCTATATCGGACTTCTTCGCCGCCTCTATGGCCGCGTTTGTCGTCTCTTCCTGCGTGTCCCATCCGATCTTTACGGAAGCCATCCCGCCGTTCTCGTAGAACTCCACCCTCAGGTCGTATTCCCTGCCGGCCTCAAACATGACCGTGGCGGTCTTCGTCTCCTCGCCGTGGTCGCGCCAGTTTTCGATTATCTCCTTCCCGTCAAGATATAGCCTCGAACCGTCGTCGCTCATGAGGCTTATCTCATATTCGGCGGTCTTCGGGGGGACGAGTTTCGCGGTCCATCTTACGGAGAACCCGTCTGACGGTATATTGCTTTCCGGGCCGTTCCCGCCCCACACGAAGCTGATCTGCTTGTCGACCCTCTTCAATGCGGGCGTTCCGTTAAGGTCCCTGTTGTTGAAGTATTCTCCGAGGAAACCGTTCTGCTTCTTACCCTCGTACATTGTATATACGTATTTCGGGTCGATAGGCGTCATCTCGCCGTCGAACTTGCATCCGAGGGCGTAATTTATCGTTACCTTGCCTTCGGTCTTCTTCTTCAGCCCGTCGAGCGGGCTCACCGAATAGAACGGGCTCATCTCGGAACTGCCGCCGCCGCCGAACCTGCATACGTCCGCGTTCGGGCCTATGACGGCTATCGACTTGACCTTGCCGGTATCTATCGGGAGTATGCTGCCTGCGTTCTTCAGCAATACTATCCCCTCGCGGCCCGCTTCACGGACCGTCTGCCTGTGCGCCGGAGTGTCCAGGGACCCCTCGCCTGCGGGCGTATTGGGGTCGAAAAGCCCGAGCCAGTACATTGCCCTTAGTATGCGCCTGACCTTATCGTCTATTACGGATTCCTTGACCTCGCCCTTCTTAACGGCGGTAACGAGCTTATCGTTGAAAAAATCCCCTTTCGGCATCTCGAGGTCGAGGCCGTAATTCGCGCAGTTCACGGTACTGTGCGTCGCGCCCCAGTCGGACACCATGAAGCCCTTAAAACCCCACTCCTTCTTGAGTATCTGGTTAACGAGATAATCGTTCTCGGTGCAATACCAGCCGTTCACCTTGTTATAAGCCGCCATTATAGACCACGAGCCGCCTTCTTTTATGGCGGCCTCGAACGCGGGCAGGTATATCTCGCGCAGCGCCCTTTCGTCAACGATAGTATCTATCGTGCCGCGCTCCCATTCCTGGTTATTGCACGCGTAATGCTTGACCGTCGCGACGACCCTCTTATCCTGGACACCCTTTATGTAAGCTACCGCCATGCGCGAGGCGAGATACGGGTCTTCTCCGAAGCTCTCGAAATTCCTTCCGCTCATCGGCACCCTGTGTATGTTTATGCACGGGGCAAGGGACATATTCCTTCCTTTCGCCTTCGCCTCATCGGCCAATGACGAGGAGACTTCATATGTCGTCTCCGGGCTCCACGACGCGGCCAGAGATACGGACGCCGGGAACGCGGTCGCCTGCCCGTGGCGGACGCCCAGCGGGCCGTCGCACATCCTCAACTGCGGAATGCCGACCCTGGCTATCGCGTAGGTCTCCATCTCATTGCCGGCGATAAGCTTGACCTTCTCCTGGATGGTCATCTTTCCGATTATATCGTCGATCTTCTTTTCCGTTGAGGCGTCGACGACAGTTGCGGGCGCCGCATCGCAAACAACGCAGGATACGGCCGCCGCAAACGCGAGGATACAGGCGAACAGGCTATTCTTCTTCATTGGTCATCCCTTTCATCAGGTCACCCATGTTATACATATCCATTTTATTATAGCCCGAGGGGATCTCGAAGAGCGACGCGTCCTGCGGGCCCGCCTTGATGTTGGTATATTCTACCGCCCAGCTTCCGTCGCCGGCTTCGGACCTGACCGGCAGGTTCAGGGACGGCGCTATCCATTGGAACATCGTGCCTTCCATCCCGTCCGTGTCATAGGTGACCTTATATTTATCGGCCTTGATCCCGTTGATCGTCTCAGAGCCGAGGCGCTGCCTATTGACCTCGCCGTCAACCTTTTCCGAGGTGACCGTCATGTTCTTGGGATCTATCGCCTGCTCCATATATATCTTCTGTGCCGGCACGAGCATCCAGGTGACTTTCTTATCCATCCTGGATATGACTATATTATCGTCGGTCTGCATCCTCATCTTGTCTTTGCCCACGTTGACATGCGCGTTATAGGCCCCGCCCCTTGTGGTATTGACCATATCGGCTTCAAATTCCTGGGCAGGGGCTTCCGCCATAAAAGAGAATACCGCCAGCGCCATAAGCGCGTATGACAGCTTTTTCATGTGGACCTCCGTTTTATAGATTATATCATAAAAATACGGATTTGGACTATATTGCGGCCTTGCGGAGCTTCCTTGAGGATGGGCTCTATCCTTATATAGCGGGATATCGCGGGGTCTTCCATTTTCTTTTTGAACGATTCATAATTGGCAACGGGTATCTCGGCGTCAAAATACAGCGCGGAGCCGGTATTTTTGTCGGTCTCTATATGCGTAATGGCCCCCTGCGCCGCCGTTATATATCCTTTTATCGCAGGAAAGACGTCCGCCCTGAAAAATCCTTTTGAAAGTCCGGGTTCCGCAGAGTCGGCGCATCCTGAGGCGACTTCCGTCTCGCGCAACCGGTCTTCTTTATATTCCGCCTTCTTCATCTTAAGGGCTTCCGTTGCCGGCCTTTCCTCCGAGCACGCGAACTTAATATTTTTCTCCTCTGTTATCCTCTCGCCCTTTGGTACCTGTGATTTGAAATCGTCCGCCTTCCCGATTACCGCCGTCTCGACGTCAGACTTCGGCGCGTAGGCGAGCTGTTTAGACGGCTTGACCACATCGAGGCTGGACATCACGAGCAGCAGCGTCGCCGTGACCGCCGCAACCTCGAGCGGTACCTTAATCCTGAACGGGACGAAAAGGGCGTCGATCATCCTCTCGCGGAACGTGCGCTTTTCTATGCGCTCGCGCACCTTACGCAGGAAATCATCCGGGGCCTTCACCTTGGGCAGGGAACTCATCTGCTTCAGGTACTCATCCTCCGGCATCATATCCCTCTTGTCTTTGTTGTCCATCTATACCAGCCCCTTTAGTTTTTTCCTTAATTCCTGCCTGGCCCTTGAGAGCTTCGATTTTACGGTCCCCGGGTTCAGCCCCGTAGCGCCGGCGATATCCTCATAGGAGAGCCCTTCGACATCGCGCAATATGACCACCGACTTCTGGTCATGCGGCAGGGAATCGATGGCTTCCTGTATCAGTTCCCCCTTCTCCCTCCTGTCGGCTTCTTTAGCCGGCGAGAGCTTATCGTCGCCTATCTCGGAAGGCCGGGCGCCGTCCTCGGTCTCCTTCGGCTCGTCGAGACGGACCATGTTCCTGCTGCGGCGGTACTGCGCCGACGCAGCCCTGTTCTTGCAGGTATTCACCGCTATCCTGTATATCCACGTCGAGACGGACGACTCCCGCCTGAAATCCTTCAAAGAACGGTATATCTTCACGAAGGTCTCCTGTGCGCAATCGTCGGCCTCCTCGTAATTTCCGAGGAAACGGTAGCACAAATTGAAGACCTTGTCCTTATGCTCAAGGACCAGCTCATCGAAATTTATGTTCTCTTCACCCATTTAGACAGTTTTCGACCTGGAAAGTTCCGTTTATTCAAAACGGATATCGTCAACGACAATGAAACCTTCGTCACCGGCGGTCTTCGTGCCTGATTCAAATTGTATCTTGTTTACCTGCTTGAGGTCAATACCTGTTTTCCTGCCCCAACCCTCCTGCTTTAGGGAAAGCAGGTCAACGGAATATTCTTTCCAGTCTTCGGAGGGAGTAATGGTAGTGCCGTGGAAATCATAATCGCCTACGGAGGCGGAGCAGACCTTTATCTTGAAGGCCTTTGCCGTCCCCTTGGCCCAAAACACCATTTTCCTGTACTTCGAAAGGTCCACCGGGCCGTCGAATACAGCCGCGCAGATAGAATACCTGTTGTTGAACTTTTCTCCGAGCGTGTATTCGAACTTCAGGCCGGAGGCGCTGCCATGTCCCTCGGCAAGGGATATATCCGACGCGGAATCGCCGCCGTTGACGGAGTCATCTTCCGGTATCCAGGCGGCGCCCATCGGAGAGACGTAGTCCCTGCTTTCGAAATCATCCATCAGGCCTTTGCCTGCCCCGGGCCCTGTCTGCGCAGCCGCAGGGGCAAGCTCTTTCAGCACGGTCTTTTTTACAAGCTCCCTGCCCGACTGCATGCCTTCTCCTTTATCGTACATCTCCTTCGAATACTGCCACGCGTCGGAGCACTTGCCGCCGGAGCTGATCTTCAGGCATGTAAGCGAATACGGCGGGAATGAATAATACCTGTCCTGCACTTTCTTCAGGGCCGCCGGGGCGAGTTCCGCCTCGACCTGCCTGCTGCCGCTCTTGTTGATGACCATCAGTATCACATTGCCGCTTTTGTCCTTCGCGCCGTAAACCTTCAGTTCTTTCCTGCCCGGCTTCACATCTATAAGTTCCCCGCGGAAATTCTTATACATCATGAACGTGTAATATGTCGGGTACGGCCTGAACGTCTCGTGCTCGAGAAAGCCGATCGTCCCCCTCTCCATGATATCCCAGAAGTTCGTCATGAACACCTGCTTCTCGGCCATCGCCCCGAGGAAATCGGCGAGATAGAGCCCCGCGTAAAAGGAATTGTTCGCGCCGTCTCCCTCGGCGAGCCAGTCCCATGTCAGGTTATACTCGGTCACCGCAATCGGTATCTCGCGCCCGGCGATCTCTTTCGTCTTTTCCCTTATGCTGTCTATTACGCGCCTGTAATTACCGAGGCCCATCAGCGTCTGCTGGGGCGGCTGCTTGCCGCTGTACGGGTAGAGATGGATGGAAATGATATCGACGATATCGCCGCACTCCCTGAGGAACGGCTCTATCCAGTTATCCTGCGCGGCGAGGTAGTATTTCGCGGTCAGCTCGGGGCCCATTATCCTTATCGAGGGGTCCACCGCCTTCATAGCGTTGTAATACGCGCGGTAATCCCTGCAGTAATCCTCCGCGCCGTATGGCCCCCACTCTTTCTGGTTGTACCAGTCGGGCTCGTTGCCGATTATCCAGTATTTGACCTTATAGCGTTTGGCGATATTGCAGTACCTGACCGCCTTTACCGCCTCTTCGATGCTGCCCTTTATAAGCCTGACCTGCACGACGGGTTCCGTCCTTACCGCTTTCGCGTATGAGATGAACTCGTCTATCTTCGCCTCGTCGACCTCGATGAGGTCCTTGCCGATGCCGCCCCACCTCATTATCGTGAAACCGGCAGCCTTTACTTTATCCTTTACCGGCAGCAGGTATCCTTCCGTCTCCCAGTCGTTGAAATTCACGCCGAAGATATACGGCTGGACCTTCCCGTCCATCTTCGGGACCTCCGAAAGCCTGAAATCCACGTAGAAATCTTCCTTCGGCACGAGCGGCAATATGCCGAATCCCGTATAATAGCCGTCCTTTATGCAGTACAGGCAGATCCTGTCGAGGTCCACGCCCTCGAAATAATACCTGCCGTCCTTGTCTGACCTCGTCCTCTTGTCGTCGGGATACGTCCTTATCGACGCTCCCTCGACCGGCTTGCCGTCCTCTCCGGTCACGCGGCCGTATATGTTCCCGACGCCGTATTCCGTGGTGAAATTGACCAGCAGCGCTTTATCGAGCTTGTCCCCGTTAACGCCCGCAAGCTTCCTGTCTATCTTAAAAAGGTACCGGCTCTTGGTGTCGAGCGGCTTCACGGGGATAGCCGTCGATTCCCTGCCGTCCGCGGAGACGGTTATATTGCATTCGACCGGCTTGCCTCCCTGGTCGACCTTTATTAACTTGAAATTCTTTTGGAGCTCTTCCGCGGCCACGGGAAAATTAAATGATATCTTCACGGGCGAGCCCGCCTTCACGCCGGACTCCCTGTCCGCCGGGATCGCTCCCTTTATCTCGAGCGGCCCCCTGTAAAAGGTTATATCGTCTATCCACCCCTTCTCGCTCGCGCCGGCCGAGAGGCTGTCGTCCTCCATGACCGCGAACTCTATCGACTTGCTCCAGTCGATCTGCTTCTTCGCCTTCGGATGCTGGCTAAGCCACCACTGCGGGGTCTTGAACTGCTCAAAAGGTATCTTATACAGGACGAATTTGTCGGACGTCTTTATTGAAACCTCGTTATGCCTGTAAGTGCCGCTGTTGTTCATATCGGTCACTCCGTCCTCCGAGGTGAATATGACCAGCCTGACCTGCGTCTTCCCTTCGGTCTTCGCCCAGAGCGAAACGCCCGAATATCCGCCCAGGTCCGCGGTCCCCGCGCCATCCCGGGAAAGCGGGCAAAGCAGCTGGACATAAGGCCACTGGAAACCCTTTCCGAGGCTATATTCAAAATATACCGATCCGTCCCCGCCGGCGGCATTCACCTTCTCGTCGACCTTAAAGCTGATCGTCGAGGCGCCCTTATCCGGGGAGTCATCCTTTGCGTACCACTGCCCGGAATTCGGGAGCACAAAAGCTCCGCATACGGCCATCGCGAGTAAGGAATTTATGCGTTTTTTCATGGGGTCACTATATTGACGTCGTCGATATAAACGGTGAATTCGGAGTTCTTGTCGTAGGGGCGGCTCGCGATCTTGAACTCGACGATCTCTTTCCAGTTAACCGCGTTCTTTACCGTCTTCTCCCCGTCCCAGTACTGCCCTTCATCGGGGAACGCCTTCAGCGGGATGCTGACCTTCTGCCAGTCTTTGGTTATCGCGGCGTATTTCGGCGCGATGACGACTCCGGATTCGGTCTTGGTCCCGTCGTTGTTCGAGTCGTCGAGCAGAAGCACCTCGCATTTCTCCCCGCCCTTCTCTCCCTTTATCCAGAACTCGAGCGCGCCCGTCTCGCGGCACTGCGCCAGGTCCATAGGCGGATAATTACCGATCGCCGCGCCGGAATATCCCGAAGGGTTAAGGGTCACTTTCATCGAATAGTTGCCCGAATGTTTTTCAATATTGGTCGTCCTGATCTCGCTGGTGCCGTCGGTCGGGTAGGAATAGTTGTAGGTCCCTTCCCTCTCTATCTCCTCGGAGAATATGTTGTATACTGACGCCGCGCACAAAGCGGCCGCGGGTATGAGCATCGAAATGAATAAAACCGCCTTCTTCACCGGTCATCCTCCTTTATTTTTTTGCCGAGAAATAGCCCGATACGAACACGAGCGGCGCGTTATAGTTGATCGCGATCTCATCGACGGTAAAATCGGAGCCGACATTCTTGTAGCAGCGGCCGGGGTAACGCGAAACCCTGAAATTATCGGCGTTCGGCCCCCCTACCATGAACCCGGGAGGCAGCGTGTCGTAATCGCTATTATTAAACCACGTGTGATAATATTTTTCTATACTTTTCTCTCCTATGCCGCTTACCATCGACAGCCCGAATACGTTCCTGCCCAGGACGTAGTGCAGCTGGTCGAGCGCCGCTGACCTGTACCTGCGGTCCCCGGTCAATTCGTAAAGATATACCAGGTCCATGCCGTAATTCATCGCGACCGTGTTAGAGCCCCAGTAATACTCGTAATTACGCAGCGCGTTGCCGTACGCGTTGGCGCGGGCGGCCTTCAGCATCCCGTTCCCGTACCTGTCCATCGACTTGATGATTTCCTTTTTAAGCGCCGCATCGGCTGACGCGGACATGCAATAGGCGTACAGTCCCATATTCTGGAGCTGCTGCCAGTTCATCGCATGGCCGGCCTTGAATAAGGAATAATTCGCCCTGATATAGCCGTGGTATTCCTCTTTTCCGGTCGCGCGGAAGAGCTCGCATGCGGCCCAGAACCTCTCGTCCCTGTCGCCCTGGGTCCATTTTCCCTGCGGGTCGTCGCCGTATTCGCCGCTCACGATATAATGCCCCTTCAACGCCGGATTGCAGTAGCCCCTGGCGGGAAGGTCGGACGGATGCGACTTCAGGAACTTCCACGCCTTCTCGGCCGACTCGAGGCATATCCTTGAGAACTCCGGGTCATATTTCGAATATACGCGCGCGCCCATCGCGGCAACCGCCGCCAGGTTCGCGGTAGCGGCCGTTGATACCGTGCTGCCGGATATATTACCGGGGCTCCCCGGGCCTTCGGCGGAGATGTCCATAATGAACCTCTTCTCGAGGTCCCTGTCCGGTGGCCTGTCGACCGGGACATATTCGGCCGCCAGTTTATGGTAGGCCCCGCCGTCCTCCCTCTGCATCTTGAGGAGCCACGAGATCTCCCACTTCGCCTCATCGAGTATATCGGGGACGGAATTCCCGCTCTCGGGTATCCCGAGCTGGCCGTCGGTGAAATTCCCCGGGCAGAGCTCGTATATCGCGAGCAGCGTACCCGCGGCTATCCCGCCGTTGACCACATATTTGCCGTAATCGCCGGCGTCGTGCCAGCCGCCCGTCGCTTCTATTTTTTTGGATTCCTCGGAAAGCAGGTACGCGTCATCATTATGGCATGAGGGATGGGTCCATTTGCCCGAACAACCGGAATCGAGGCCGGTCCCGCACCTCTGGTAGAAATACATCCTCAGCGAATCGCGCAGCACGACCTCATAGGCCGAATCGGAGATACAGAAGACGGGGCTTTTGATGTCGATGCCCTCGACCCGCACCCTGTATCTTCCGGGCCTGTCGAATCCGGTAAAGTCCGCGTCAAATACCGCGTCGCCGGTCGCCTTGTCGCGCCCCGATACGCGCTTTAGCCTCCCTGAAAAAACATCCCGCGCGGAATCTTCATCGACTATACGGAAGACGCTTCCCGCGTAACCCCTTATACCGATGCCCGAGACCTTCGCGATCTTTATTTCCGCCGGCGCATATCCCGCCTGGTCGACCTTTATCAGCGGATAGGCCTTCTCGACGAGTTCGGAACGGAACGATACGTCCTTCACATAGAACGCAAACTTCCCCGGCTTGCCGCCGTTCCTGAATATGACATGCGATATCCTGTCGAGGTCCAGGCTCTGTTTTACCGCTGAGAATTCCGCGAGAGGTATCCTTACGCGCTGCCATTCCGCCGTGACCGCAAAGAACTTAGAGGAAGGCAGCATCGCTTCCCTCTTTAATTTGCTTTTGTCCGCGAGCCCTATCACGAACTCTTCCCCGCCGGAGGCTCCCTTCACTGACATCTCCAGGCATCCCTTTTCCCTGTAATTATCTAGGGACATAACCTGCCACATCGGCCGGGCCAGGCATGCCGACCACCAACCGCTTTTGGCGTTCTCCCCGGAAAAATCGAGCACGAGGCCTTCTTTTCCCCGGTCGGCCAGCTTTATCTTGTCATCGGCCCGGTCAATGCGGCTTCCGCTTCCGTTTCCTATCCAGGAATCGCCCCAATATTCGCGGCAGCCGGCCATGTCACCGTCGAAGACCCGGACCTTGAATTCCACCTCGGGCTGCTTCGCGCATGAACATAGCAATACCGCCGCCGCTATTACTGCAATCTGAACTTTACGTCCGTTATATAGAGGGCGCATTCTTTGTTATCGTCCTTCCTTATCTTGAACTTAAGTTCACCTATCTTGTCCCAGTTCGTCATGTCCGCGGCTACCTCTTTCTTCGACGCGTCGTCCCAATACTTGCCCCTGGCCGGGAACATGCTGAGGGGTATCTCGTATTTCTGCCATTCCGCCGTAAGCGGCTTGATGCCGCTGAGGTTCACGCCGACTTCCACCTTCGGGTCGGCCGCCTGCACGAGGTCCAGCTCTACTTTTTCCCCTCCGGTGCCGCCCTTCATCATGAATTCAAGTACGCCGGCCTGGCGCATGCCGCTCAGGTCGACAGGCCCGAAAGCAAAAGCCGCGCCGGAATAATCTTTCGCGTCGAGCGCCATCTTTGCCGAGGGTTTGCCGTCGAAAGCGTTATCGGCCGATATCGTGATCCTGCTGCTGTTATCCGGGTACGCATATGTGTAGGACGGGAAAGCGCCGTCGAACACGACAAGCGCGTTGACGCCGGATGCCGCGTTTTTCGTGAATGCTATATTGTCAAAATACAGCCTGATATCGTCCGTGCCCTGGGCCGGCCTCGTCCTTACCTTGAATTCGGTGACGTTCTTCCAGTCGAACTCCGCCGGGAGTTCCTTGCCCTTATCCGCATCCCAGTAGATGCCCTTCTTCGGGAAGAGCTTTAAGGGTATGGCGATCTTCTTCCACTGGGCGTCTACGCTGCCCACGGAATTAAGGCTGATGACGCTCTCCGTTTTTTTCCCGTCCGCCTGCTCGTTGACGAGCGCGATCTCAAGCCTCTCGCCGCCCTTTCCGCCCTTTACCCAGAACTCCAGGGCGCCGGTCTCCCTTATCTGCGAAACGTCGATCGGGTCGTTAAACGCGAACGCGCCGCCGGAGTACTCCTTACGGTCAAGCACAAGCGCGAGGCAGGACTTGCCGTCCTTCGCGCCGGCCTCCGCTATCTCTATCGTGCTGGTCGAAGGATACGCGTAGGTGTACTTGCCCATGTCTTCCTTGAATACCGCGGCATATTCGTCCGCGCAGGCAAACTGCTGCTGCGCCATCAATATTACCGCCAAAATAACGATCTTCCTCATCTCTGTCTCCTTTACCCGTTAACCCATTACCATTTCGACGGAGTGCTTCTTCCCGTCGTTGAATATGGGCAGTTTATTCCCTTCTATCATCCTTCCGTCGACCTTGACCGAGGATATTCCCTTGCTTATGCGCTTCGGGTTCCTTACCGAGATCTCATAAACGGCGTTGCGGAACTTCCTGGCCGCCCTGAAGCCCTGCCATTTCTCCGGGATGCACGGGTCGACGACAAGCCCGTCATAGTCCGGCCTTATGCCGATTATATGCTTAGAGACAGCGACGAAATTCCACGCCGACGTCCCGGTAAGCCACGAGTTCTTGCCCTCGCCGAAGTCCGGATGGTCCCTTCCGGCGACCATCTGGCAATAGATATAGGGTTCCACCCTCCTCACGTCCGGGTCTTTCGACGGCGGGAGTATCGACTTGTAATACCACATCGCCCTCTCGCCGCGGCCCACGATGCATTCGGCTATCATGACCCACGGGTTCGGATGGCAGAATATGCCGGCGTTCTCCTTCAATCCCGGCGGATACGACGAAACGTCGCCCAAACTCTTATGGTAATCGCTGTAGGCGGGCTGCTGCAGTATGACGCCGTGCTCGGTGGCGAGATGCTTCTCCACCGAATTGAGCGTCGTTATGGCGCGTTCCGGCGACGCCACGCCCGACATGACGGCCCATCCCTGCGTCTCCAGGAATATCCTGCCTTCCTTGTTCCTGGATGAGCCGACGACATCGGAGTTATCGTCATAGGCCCTGACGTACCACGCGCCGTCCCATGCGGCCTCATTGATCCTGCCGGTGAAGTCCTCCGCGATCCTGTCGAACTTCGCGGCCTTCTTCGGGTCCTTTACGAACCTCATCAGCGCGGCCATCTCCTTCGCCGCGACGACGAGCATCTGCGCGACCAGGACGGATTCTCCCTTGTTGTTAGGCCCGCGCAGGTTCAGGCAATCGTTCCAGTCCGCGAAACCCGAAAGCGGCAGTCCGTGCGGCCCGGTATTCCCGGCCGAATAATCTACCGCCTTCTCGAGATGCTCGAGCAGCGTGCCTTTTTTGTCATTATTATAGGGGATCGTCTCGTAGAGAAAACCCGTATCTCCCGTCTCCTTTATGTATTCGGCGACGGAATACACGAGCCAGAGGTGGTCGTCCGAATATCCCCTCTCCCTGCCCTTCTTGGTCAAAGGAGAATACTGGTGGTGCGCGTCGCCCTCCTCGAACTGGGTGGACGCGAGGTCGACGATCCTCTGTTTGACCTTCTCGGGG
>JAQUSA010000109.1:0-2528 GCA_028715315.1 Candidatus Omnitrophota bacterium
TATCCTCGGCAGTTCATGCTCGGGAAACCTGATGTCCACGCTTGGGCCTATGACCTGCAGTATCTCTCCGTATGCCATTTAAATTATCCTTATTTAAGCGCTTCCGCGGAAGTCGCGACCTCAAGGACCTGGTTGGTTATCGACGCCTGGCGCGCCTTGTTCCTCATCAATGTCAGGCTGTCTATCAGTTCTACCGCGTTATCTGTCGCGGACTGCATGGCTATCGTCCTGGAAGAATGCTCCGTAGTGAACGCGTCCAGGAGTATGAGCCTCATCTTTATCGAAAGGTACTTCGGTATCAGGTCGTCGAGTATCTCGTCTATGCCGGGGTCGGCGATGAACTCCAGCTCCCCCTTTATAGGATGGGGAGGGGTTATGCTCAGGAATTTCCTGATATCCGGTTTATACCTGGTCGCCGATTCGAAATGGCTGTGCGCGATATAGATCTCGTCCGCCTCATGCTTCAGGAACATATCTATCAGGTCTTTCGCTATCTTATCGGCTATATCGGCGGAATAACGGCCGTGCAAACCCAGGTAGCTCTTCACTATCTGCGCGCCCCTCTTGCTGAAATAAACAAACCCCTTGCGGCCGACGGCTATTATCTTTACGTTATCCTTGCCGCGCTGCTTGAGCATCTTCTCGGTAAGGCGGATAATATTGTTATTGTATACGCTGCAAAGCCCGCTGTCGGAGGTTATCATGCAGAGAGCGAACTTCCTGCCGCCCTCCCTGTCCTCGAGAAGGGGGTGCCTCTTTACCTGTTCGGGATTCAGGCTTAAAAGCAGCTTGGTCAGTATCGAGTCGAGCTTCCGGTAATAGGGCCTGCCCGTCTCCAGCATGTTCTCGCTGCGCTTAAATTTTGCGGTCGAGACCATCTGCATCGCGCGCGTGATCTTCTTCGTGCTCTCGACGCTCCTTATCCTGCCTTTTATCTGCCTAAGCGATAATATCATTTTTAGTGAGCGATTCGTTGAACTGCCTCTTGAACTCCGACACCGCCTTGTCCAGCTTGGCGGCAACGGCATCGCTTATCTCCTTCTTAGTGTCAATCTCGTGCTCTATTTCGGGGTATTTCTCCGAAGTAAAAGCGTAGAGGCCCGCCTCGAATTTCTTTATATGCTCGATGGGCATATCGTCGAGATAACCCTTCGTCCCGGCGTATATTATGATGACCTGTTTCGAAAGCGGGAGAGGTTCGTACTGGCCCTGCTTAAGCACCTCGGTCATCTTCTCGCCGCGCGTAAGCTGCGCCTGCGTTACTTTGTCGAGCTCGGAACCAAATTGCGCGAACGCGGCAAGTTCCCTGTACTGCGCGAGGTCTATCCTGAGTTTTCCGGCGACGCCTTTCATCGCCTTAGTCTGGGCCTTCCCGCCGACGCGCGATACCGAAAGGCCGACGTTTATGGCCGGCCTTACGCCGGCATAGAAGAGGTCGGTCTCAAGGTATATCTGGCCGTCGGTTATCGATATGACGTTAGTCGGTATATAGCTTGTGATGTCGCCAGCCTGCGTCTCGATGAACGGCAGCGCGGTCAGCGAACCGCCGCCGAGCTCATCGGAAAGCTTTGCGGCGCGCTCCAACAGCCTCGAATGGAGGTAAAAGATATCGCCGGGATACGCCTCTCGGCCCGGGGGACGCCTCAGCAGCAGGGAGAGCTGCCTGTACGCCTGCGCGTGTTTCGAAAGGTCGTCGTATATTACGAGCGCGTGCTTGCCGTTATACATGAACTCCTCGCCCATCGCGCAGCCCGAGTAAGGCGCGAGGTACTGGAGTGGGGCAGGGGACTCGGCCGGCGCGCACACTATGGTCGTATATTCCATCGCGCCGTATTTGGCCAGCGTCTCCGACACGGAGACGACGGTCGAGAGTTTCTGCCCTATAGCGACGTATATGCAGTAAACGTTCTTATCCTTCTGGTTGATTATCGTATCCAGGGCGATGGCGGTCTTGCCGGTCTGCCTGTCGCCTATGACCAGCTCGCGCTGGCCGCGCCCTATCGGGATCATCGAATCTATGGCCTTAATGCCCGTCTGCAGAGGCTCCTTTACCGGCTGGCGCTGGATGACGTTCGGCGAATGGCCTTCGACCGGCCTGAACGTGTCCGCGACGATGGGGCCCTTTTCGTCAATAGGGTTGCCGAGGGCGTCGACGACCCTGCCGACGAGCGCCTTACCGGTGGGGACCTGCGCGATCTTGCCTGTCCTCTTGACTATATCGCCGTCCTTGATGCCCTCGTCCGAGCCGAAGATTACGATACCGACGCTCTCTTCCTCGAGGTTAAGGACCATGCCCATTACCCCTCCGGGCAGCTCGATGAGTTCGCCGGCCATGACGTCATCGAGGCCGTATGCGCGCGCGATGCCGTCGCCGACCTGGAGTATCGTCCCGACGGACTCCATCTTCATCTTGGACTTGAACTTTTCCAGCTCGCTCTTTATTACCGACGTTACTTCTTCCGGTCTGAGTGCCATTTCAATCCACCTTTATTTCCATTAGATGTTCCCTTAATTCGAAAAGTTTTCTC
>JAQUSA010000109.1:2628-4343 GCA_028715315.1 Candidatus Omnitrophota bacterium
CTGAATTCGGACGCGATCCTCTCGCGCCTGTCGTCGAGGAGCTTCAGAAGCTTCTTCCAGGCGAATATGCGCAGAAGGGTAAGCAAAAGCAGGAAGCTGACTACCTGCGCGACTATCTCATTAGCGCTTAAAGACTTTAAGAGTTCCATCGCGGGGTATTATATCTTCCCCAGCAGAGAGAACGAAAGCACGAGCGCGTATATCGTGAGGGCCTCGATAAGGGCGCAACCGGCTATCATGTTGATAAGTATCTTCATCGACGCCTCAGGCTGCCTTGCGGTCGCCTCCATAGCCGCGGCGACGGCCTTTCCCAGGGCGATAGCGGAACCGAAAGCCGCTATGGCAAGCCCTATCGGGACCGATATTGAAAGCATTGCTTTGTAATCCATCTTATACCTCCTTTCAAGGTATTCTGGTGTGGTTGTTACTCCTCGTGGTGCGGTAATATAAGCGCGAAATATACCGTGCTCAGCAGGCTGAAGACCACCGCCTGCATCACGCTGCTAAGCAGGGTCAGGAACATGTTGAACAGGAAGAGGGGGACGCCCCCAATCCCGAATTGCGCCGATACGGCCAGAAGCATGTCTTCCGCCCAGACGTTGCTCCGGAGACGGAGCGCGAGGCTTAACGGCTTCACGAGCTCCGATATTATATGTATGAAAAAGAGAAGGACCGGTATGAAGACCGTGAAAGCTATCACGCCCCTCGGGTTGCCCATCAGGTGGTCCACGTAGCCGATTATGCCGTTCTCCCTTATTGCCGTGAACTGCACATACAGGAAGACGCATACAGCCAGCGCCACCGTAGTCGACAGGCTCGACGTGGATGATTTCAGGAACGGGACCAGGCCCATAAGGTTCATCAGCAGTATGTAAATGAACAGCGTCCCTATGAACGGCGTGAATCTCTTGCCCTTAGGCCCGAGTATACCGCATACGAAATCATCCAGCCCCCCGACGACGATCTCCATGAAGAGCTGCAGCCTGCCCGGTATCATAGAGCTCCTGCGTGACGCGAAAAAGGCCAGCAGGGATACCAGCGCGACGATCATCAGCGAATATATTATATTCTCGTAGAGGTGCAGGAAATGGGCATAAGGCGTCCCCTCGAGCTTCTCAGCAAGGAATCCTACGAGGTTAGGCAGTTCAGGTTGCGCTGTGTGAGTCTCCGTCATCTTTGTGTATTATCCTGAGTATCTTTATTATCTCCATTACGCCCGCATAAAAGCCGATCCCCATGAAGACGAGCGAAAGGTAAGGCGCGAACCCGATCTTTCCTTCGAGATAAACGCCGAAGAAGTATCCCGCCACTGGGCTTGCGGCCAAGACCACCGGGACAAAGGAGAGGAGCCCCCAAATCTTAGCCAGCTTGTAGAATTCCGCCTTCTTTTTCTCTTCGCTACGCATATTATATCATTTTATAGATTCGAGAACCAGTTTTTCGTTCGCGACGTCCATTTTGATATTGAAATTGCTCAGGAAAGACATCCCCAGCAGGCCGTCAATGCCATGGCCCGGGGGGTTATCCGCTACCGCGACAGGGACGTTATAGGCCGTCGAATTTCCCACCCTGATGCTTTTGACTATTATGACGTCGCTCTTCGTCGTGCTGCCGTCGGCTAGCGTGAAATTCACGTCCTCGATCGTCTCATTAGGGTTCGTCTCGATCCTTTTTGCCACCTCTTTGGATATCACGACTATCGACGCCCCTGTATC
>JAQUSA010000110.1 GCA_028715315.1 Candidatus Omnitrophota bacterium
TCAGTTCCTTTATGAAAGCGAGCTTTATCGGGCCGGTCGGGCCGTTGCGCTGCTTGGCTATCATAAGCTCGGATATGCCCCTGTTCTCTTCTGTCGGGGCATAGAACTCCTCCCTGAACAACAGCAGCACGAGGTCGGCATCCTGCTCGATAGCGCCGGATTCGCGCAGGTCGGCCAGCTGCGGCCTCTTGTCGTCCCTGCCTTCGGGCTTCCTCGAAAGCTGGCTGACCGCGATAAGCGGGACATTGAGTTCCTTCGCGAGCGCCTTCAGCGAACGGGAGATATCCGCGATCTCCTGCTGCCTGCCCTCAGAACGCATCGAGGGGCTGTCCATCAGCTGCAGGTAGTCCACTATTATAAGTTTGAGGTCGTGCTGTGACTTAAGCCTCCTGGCCTTGCCGCGCAATTCCAGCGCGGATAACGAGGAAGAGTCGTCTATGAATATGGGCGCTTCCGAAAATTTTCCGGCTGCATTGACGAGGTGCGGCCAGTCCGATTGCGACAGGAACCCGGTCCTGACCCTGCTCGCGTCGACCCTCGCGTGCGAACAGAGCATCCTCTGCGCGAGCGACTCCTTCGACATCTCGAGGCTGAATATCGCGACCGGCTGTTTCAATGCGATGCCCACGTGCTCGGCGATGCAGCATGCGAGCGCGCTCTTTCCCATAGAAGGCCTTCCGGCGACCACTATGAGTTCGCCCTCGTGCAGGCCGGAGGTCATCTTGTCGAAATCGTCGAACCCCGTCGCGATGCCGGTGATGTTCGTCTTCCTCTGGTAGAGCGAGTCTATCGTCTCTATCGAATCCTTTATTATCTCTTTAAGCGAGACGAATCCGCCCTCTATCTTCTTCGAGGATATCTCGAATATCATGCGTTCGGCCTTGTCCAGCAGTTCCCTGGCCTCATCCTGGCCGTCGTAGGCCTCCGACAGTATCGTCGTGGTGCTCGAGATGAGGTTCCTCAGCATGCTCTTGTCTTTCACTATCTTAGCGTAGTGGCGCACGTTCGCCGCGGTAGGCACGAACGTGCTGAGGGTCGTCAGGTAATTCACGCCGCCGGCATCCTCGAGACCGCCCATCTTCTTAAGCTCTTCGACAAGCGTGACGAGGTCGACCGCCTTGCTGCTGCTGTAAAGGTTGACTATGGCCCTGAATATGAGCCGGTTGGCCTGCTTATAGAAGGCATCTTCCGAGAGTATCTCGAATGCGTGCGAGATCGCCTCTTCATCGATCAACATGGAGCACAGGACCGCCGTCTCGGCTTCCAGGTTCTGCGGAGGGAGCCTCTCTAGCGAGATATCCTTGCCTTCTTTATTGGCCATTTACTTTTTTACAACCCATAATTTAAGCGAAGCGTTTATGTCCTGGTGCAGCTTTACCGGGACCTGGAATATGCCAGTCTGGGTTATGTTCTCCTTCAGGTCTATCTTCTTCTTGTCCACGGTTATGCCCTCGGACTCCAGCGCTTTCTGTATGTCCGCGTTCGTGACCGATCCGAACAGCTTGTCGTCCTTGCCTGCTTCCATGGCTATCGTTACGGACGCTTTCGATATGGCGTCGGCAATCTTCAAGGCCTCCTGGCGCTCCTTCTCTACGGCCTCCGCCATCTGCTTCTTGTTCGCTTCAGCCGCCTTTATATTCTGCTCGGTCGCCGGAAGGGCAAACTTGCGCGGTAAAAGGAAATTCCTCGCGTGGCCCTCGCTTGCCGATATCACGTCGCCCGGCTTACCGAGACCATCGACATCCTTCAATAGTATGAGCTTTATAGGCATCGTATGACCCCTTCGATTTAACGGACACTGTTAGACGGATGTGTAGGGAATGAACGCCGCAAGGCGGGCTTTCTTTATCGCCCTTGCCAGTATGCGCTGGTGCTTCGCGCAGTTCCCCGAGATCCTCGACGGTATGATCTTCCCGCGCTCTGTTATGAACTTCGACAGCCTCATCGTGTCCTTGTAATCTATCACATTGATCTTCTCACAGCAGAACTTGCATACCTTTTTCCTGAAAACCCTTTTCTCTCTTCTTTCCATTTCGTTTCCTTATTCTCCTCTTTGGACTTTATATTACGCCTATTAGAACGGGGCGTCTTCGCCCTGCGAACCACCCGGTTGCGCGTCCGGCGTTTCGGCGTCGGCGGCCGCGGACTCTTGCTTGCTGCCCTTGGTCTTGCCGAGGAACTGCACCCTTTCGGCTATGACCTCAACCGCTGAACGTTTTTCGCCCTGGGGCGTCTCCCAGCTCCTGCTCTGGATGCGTCCCTCTACGAAAACGGGGCTGCCCTTCGAAAGGTACTCCCCGCACGTCTCGGCCATCTTTGCCCAGACGACCACCTTAATATACGACACTTCTTCTTTCTTCTCTCCCTGCTGCGTATAGACCCTGTTCACCGCAACCGTGAAAGTGGTGACCGCGCTCCCGCTCGGAATATACCTGAGCTCGGGGTCGCGCGTAAGGTTTCCTATGAGAAATACCTTATTGAGGCTTGCCATGACCTTCCTCCTATGCCGCTTCGTGGATGAATATTACGGCCCTTAATATGGACTCGTTTATCTTGTACAGCCTTTCCATCGCCGTGATAGAGGACGTCTCGGCCGTGAAATATACGAGCAGGTAGCGGCCCTTCTTGTCCTTCTTTATCATGTATGCGAGGTCGCGCGTGCCGAGGTCCTCTTTGGCGTCCACCTTGCCGCCGTTCTTGGTTATGACTTCCAGTACAGCGGCCGTCAGTTTCCCGTACTCCTCATCGGTTAAGTTCGGTTTCAGTATGAACAACCCTTCGTATTTCTTCATCTTCATTCCTTTCTATTCTTAGCGTTGAACAGATTCGCGGCGCGTTCGGCGCCGTCTTTGACCCATGTCTCGCAGCATTCCACTGCTTTCTCTATGGCACATTCGAGCGTTTCAGTCTCGCTTTTCGTAAAAGGCGAAAGGACATAACCGCTTAACGCGGGGCCTCCGCTGCGGCTTATGCCTATCCTCAGGCGCGCGAAATCGCAGCTGCCGAGATGCTCTATTATGGAAGCGAGGCCGTTATGGCCCCCGGCAGAGCCTTCGGCGCGTATCCTTATTATGCCGAGTTCGAGGTTCACGTCATCGCAGATGACGAGTATCTCCGCGGGCTCAACCTTCCTGCGCGAAGAGAGCGAAGTTACCGCCTGCCCCGACCTGTTCATATATGTCTGGGGCAGCGCTATCGCGACTTCCTCCCCGCAAACCTTGCCTTTTCCAACGAGCGAATCATACGCCTTGGAGCTTAACCTTATGCCGTGCTTATCGGCCAGCGCCGAAGCCACCATGAATCCGACGTTGTGCCGCGTCCTTTCGTACTTCGTTCCCGGGTTACCCAGGCCGACGATCAATTTCATCGGGCGCCGTTATTCCTTCTTCTCCTTGGCCTTGGCCTTCGCAGCTTCCTCGGCCGCTATCTCCTCGGGTTTCTTCTGCTTCGTTACTTCGGGTTCCGCGGGAGCCGTCTCGGCCGCTACGGCGGCCTCCTCGGGCTTGATCTCTATGGGTTTCTCGACCGCGAATATCCTGACCTCGGGGTCGTTCAGTATCTTGACGCCCTTCGGAACGGCGATATCCTTAATGAACAACGCGTCGCCGATCTTGAGGCTGCTGACATCGACCTCGAGCTTTTGCGGGATATCGGTAGGCAGGCACTCGACCTGTATCTCCCAGAGGAGATGCTCGAGTACGCCTCCGTCCAGCTTGACGCCGATCGCCTCGCCCTTCGCCGAAAGGGGGACCTCGACTTTGATCTCTTCGGTAAGCGATATCTCGTTGAAATCGACGTGAAGGATGTTCCCGCTCAACGGGTCATGCTGTATCTCTTTGATTATGCATGTTTTCGGTTTTGCCTTTTCGTCGCCCTCGATCTTCAGGTTGATCAGCGCGTTACCGCCCGCGGATGTATGGAGGGCCTGCTCCATCGCTTTCCTGTTCAGGTAAAGCGGGACGGCCTTCTCGCCTTTCCTGTAGACCACAGCGGGTATTGCACCCTTTTCGCGTTCGCGCTTGGCGGCCTCTTTTCCTGTCTCTTCCCTTAATTTGACTTCCAGTTTTACCTGTTCCATCTCTGCTTTTCCTTTCTTCTCTTTTATTGGTAGACCTTATCGAACAGTATGCTGATCGATTGTTCCTTGTGTATCCTCGCTATCGCCTGGCCCAGTAGGGGACTACCGACAATACCTTTATCTGCGGTATCATCTTCTCCCTGGGTATCGGGATAGTATCCGTCACTATCAATTCTTCAAGCGCGGAATCCTTTATCCTCTCTATCGCCGGCCCCGA
>JAQUSA010000111.1 GCA_028715315.1 Candidatus Omnitrophota bacterium
GGAAGACCTCCTGGATAAAGCCGAACGAATCCATCTTGAGATTCCTTAGCTCCAGGAACTTCTCCACCACTATCGCGAAGCCGACGACCGAACCCAGTATGATGGGCGCCATTACGGGGCCGCCCTTTATTATGATATCAAGCATGACTGCTCCTTGAAGGTTTTATGAAGGAATTAGGAAAGTGATTTTATCACTATCCGCTTTTTTTATCAATGTTATTTTTCGCGAGAAGGTCCTCGACCATCTTGACGAGTTCCGGGGGCTCGAACGGTTTCATCACATACGCGTCGGCGCCGACCTCCAGCCCGAGCTTCTTGTCGAGGTCTCCCGCCTTCGCGGTGAACATTATTATCGGTATCTTCGCGTACCTCGTATCCTTTTTCAGGAAAGCGCAGACCTTATACCCGTGCATCTTCGGCAGCATGAGGTCCAGTATTATAAGGTCGGGCTTTTCTTCGTGCGCCTTATTCAGCCCCTCCATGCCGTCCGAGGCGGTGACTACGTTATAGCCGATCGATTGCAGGCGGAAACCCACCGTCCTTAATACATCCTCCTCGTCATCCACCAACAGTATCTTTTTCTTGTCCATATCAGGGGCCTCCTTTCAGGAATTTGTCCAGTACCGCGATGAGCTGTTCCTGTTCGAACGGCTTCACCAGGAACCCGTCGGCTCCGGCCTCTTTTGCCTGCACGGATATTTGTTCCGTGCTTGCCGTGAACATCACTATAGGTATATCTTTCAGCTCCGGGTTCGCCTTGACGGCCTTGCACACATCCCGGCCGTCCATTACGGGAAGCCTCAGGTCAAGCAGCACGAGGTCAGGCCTCTTCTCCTTAATAAGGTCGAGGGCTTCCTGCCCGTTGACCCCGGCGGCCACGTTATATCCGAGGCTCTTAAGCCGGAATGTCGTCACCTTTACGAGGTCCTCTTCGTCATCCACGATAAGTATGGTCTTCGGCATACGTTTCCCTTCTTTCGACTATAGGCAGGTTAAAGATGAAACTGGCCCCCTCGCCGTATGTCGACTCGGCCCAGATCTTTCCGCCGTGTCTTTCCACTATCTCCTTAGATATCGCGAGCCCGAGGCCCGTCCCTCCGGTCTTTCGCTCAGTGCCCTTCTCCAGCTGCTCGAAACGGCGGAAGAGCCTGGGGATGTCTTCTTCGCGTATGCCGGGACCGGTGTCCTTCACCGTTACGCGTAGAGTGTTATCCTTTATTTCCGTTATAAGCGTTATCCCTCCCCTATCGGTGAGCTTCACGGCGTTATTGACCAGGTTCGTGAGCACCTGCGTTATCTTATCCCTGTCGAACACTATCTTAGGCAGGCCTTCGGAAAGTACCAGCGCTATGTTAAGCCCCTTATCCTTGGCTATCGTCACCATAGTATCATACACCTCGCGCACTACCTCGTTTATGTCCTCCGGCTCGAAGTTGAACGTCAGCTTGCCCGATTCGAGCTTCTGCAGGTCGAGCACATCGTTAATAAGCCTCGCGAGCCTGTCGACGTTGCGTTTCGCGATATTCAGGAATTCCTTCTGGTCCTTGTTCAGTTCGCCCGTGGTCCCGTCGATCACGAGCGCGATGCCCTCCTTGATCGCGGTAAGCGGCGTCCTGAGCTCATGCGACACCATTGACGTGAAGTCAGCCTTTATCCTGAGGGCCCCCTCCAACTCCCTTGAATATTTCTCGACCTTCTCCTTCTCCTCCTGTATGTCCTCGAGCAGGTTAAGGCTCGCGGCCTGAGCGTCGGACAGGTCCATAGTCCTGTCCCTTACCCTCTTCTCGAGCTCCTCGGATAACCCCTCCAGTTCCTTCTTGGCCCTTACGAGCTCATACTGCCTGGTCCTTATGCCTTTTATCATCGCCTTGAACGCGTCGGCGAACTGCTCTATCTCGTCATTCGTCTTGATATTTATCGGGTAATCCCAGTCTCCGTCGAGTATCCTGCCGGTTGCGACATGAAGCTCGCGTATAGGCCTGACGAAATAATTGCCGAAGATCAGGCCCATCGGTACGAGGACCGCCATGAGCAGCAACGCTACCAATAGGATCTGGTATAGCATGGCATTGAGCGGGCCGAAGATCTCGTGCTCATCCTGCGAAACGAAGACCTTCCATTCTATTTTATTTCCGAAAACGGGCGCCGAGAAGACGTCGCAGAACGCCATGAACTGCCGCTTTCCCTTATGGAAGGCCGAACTGTACAAGAACTGGTTCCCGGACCGCGCTCCTTTCAGGAGTTCCTCCCTGCCAATAAGCTCATATTTGAGAGGGACCACCCCGGCATGGTATATGACATTGCCATTTCCGTCGGTAAGGACGGCGTGCCCGGTCTTTCCAATGTCAAAAGAAGCAAGCGCGGAAAAAAAGCTGCTGACATCTATTACAACCTTGCATATCCCTATTATCTCCCCCTGGTCTCCGCGTATCGGATGCGCGACGGTAAGCCCTACAATTCCGGATGATTCGTCATAATTGATGTTATTTATAAAGACTTTTCCGGCGCCTCCGTCGTAGGCCTCCTGCCACCAGCCTTCATCCGCCTGGTAAAAATCAGTCGTCTTGCTCGATGAGGCGACAAGCCCTCCGTATTTATCGGTTACGAAAAATTCGGCGATGTCCCGCATGTCATTGAGCAATACCCTGAGCCTTGCGCTCAAATAGTTGTCGGCGAATTCGCTTAGGGAAGGATCGTCCCAGGCGGTATTCGGCCATATGGAATCCATCCGGGAGAAATAACGCATCCGTTCGTTTTCGGGCATCTTGCCGATCTTTTCGTCGGCTTCGAGGAGCCTCCTCTTCCACAGGGGGCTGTTCGACAGGGTAATGATCTCCCTTACCTTTTCCTCTATCGATTCGCTTATATGGACCGCCAGAAGGCCGGCCAATTCGGTGCGGTTCTCACCGATGACCTTGTGCAGCAGCCTGAAACCGAGGCCATACCAGGCGGACAACCCTATGGCCATAACGATAAGCGAGGAGACGAATATAAGGAGCGCTATCTTCCGCCCGAGCCCCCTCTTATGTTTCTGTTCCTGCAGGTCCATTCCTTAATTTCTCCTCGAGCTCTTTTATCTTCTTCTTGAGCTCGATCATTTTGAGTTCCCTGCCGACGGCCACCTTGTTGAAATTTTCTAGCGCGCTGACCTTCTTGCGCAGTTCGTCCTGTAATCTCTTGCTCTCGGTCACATCCTCCTTGACGGCCATAAAACGGGCTATGTTGCCGGAATCGTCCTTGACCGGGGATATGACGGCGGATTCCCAGTATAGGCTCCCGTCCTTCTTCTTGTTGTGGAACTCGCCGCGCCATTCCTTGCCTGCCTTTATCGTGTCCCACAATATCTTATACTCCTCGGCGGGCGTGTCGCCGGATTTGAGTATTTTCGGGTTCTTGCCCATGGCCTCGGCGGGGGAATAACCGGTGACATCGCAAAATTTCGGGTTCACATACTCGATGTTCCCCGAAGTATCCGTGATGACGACGATGCTCCCGCTCTGTTCGACGGCCTGGGAGAGCTCGAGGAGCTTTTCATCCTTATTCTTCTGCTCGGTGATGTCGCGCGATATGGTCGATGCCCCGATCAGGCTGCCCGAATTGTCCCTTATCGGCGATACCGTCAGCGAGACGTTTATCACCCTTCCGTCCCTGCGGAGGCGTATCGTATTATAACGCGCCACCGGCTCGCCCCTCTTTACCTTTTCGAGTATCTGTATTATCTCGTCGGGACGGCCGGGGGGCAGCAGGATGCTTATAGGCTTGCCTATCATCTCCGCCGCGGAATACCCGTAGGTCCTTTCGGCGCCCGCGTTCCAGCTGACCACTATCCCTTCGAGCGTTTTCCCTATTATGGCGTCATCGGAGGAATCCACGATGGCGGCCAGCATAGCCCGGTCGCGTTCCGTATCGTTCTTATTCAATTTCTATCGCCTTCGAATTTTCCCATAAGCCGTGTATATTGCAGCAGCTTGCCGCGAAGATGACGCCGGGCTTGTCTGTCCTGAATGTAACCTGGGCTTCGGGATTCGTATAGACAGAGCTCGTGTCGGGGCCCTGCGTGGAAGCCCCGTGCGACGAAAAATCAACCTGGCCGATCTGGTACGGGAATTTCTCCGAGTTTGGGAGGAAGAATACCTTTATCCATGATATATGATGTTCCGTCTTGTTGGGATGCGGGATCTCCTTCCCGACCGTCACCGTGACCTTGACCGGCTCGCCCTTCCTCGCCTTATCAG
>JAQUSA010000112.1 GCA_028715315.1 Candidatus Omnitrophota bacterium
ATAGAGGACCCGAAGAGGCCGGTTGAGGAGGTCCCCCTGCGCGCGAGGCTTATAGTACGGGAGTCAACGGAGAAGTAATATTTTTTTGCCCATCAATGCACACGTGGGCATAAACAGAGAAAGGAGGTTGGGTAATGAAGCACTTGTTTGTAGCAGTAATAGCAGCAGTAATGGTAATGGCCGCAGCGCCATCGGATGTTTTCGCTAACTTGTTGACCAACGGGGACTTTGAGACGGGCACGATGGGTTACTACGGGGATGCCGCCACCGTTATCGACGGTTGGACGAAATGGGGCAGCAGCGGCTGGTATCACAACGATTACAACCATACGTCAGGCGGCGCGAGGGGCATAAAGTCCTGGTCCGATGACACAGGTACCTACCAGGACTTCGCCGTCACTGCCGGGACCCAGTACAACTTAAGCGGTTTTGCTTACGCCCCTTCCGCCGACGCTGCCGTCGGTTGGGACGGCATTTTTAAGGTCGAATGGTTCAATTCGGATACGAAAATTTCCGAGAACGAGATCGGGCGGTTCATCAGCGGAACGGACGCGGCAGATACATGGAAGCCGCTGTCGGGGACATTCGCGGCCCCGGATTCGGCAAATAAGGGCCGTATCGTTCTGAACCTTTCCGATGCGAACGGTTCGACGGCGAACGGCGGTTCTATCGGCTGGGATGATATTAGCGCTGACGCTGTCCCGGAACCCGCAAGCCTGCTCCTGCTTGGTTCGGGATTAGTGGGGCTGCTGGGATCCAGGAAGAAGGCAAAAAAGTAATCATACAGGATCTTCCTTCTAACCCGAGGAAGAACGGGGCAGGGGCGCAACAGCATACCCGGATAGTAGGCTCAAGGGCCCTTGCCCCGCGATCAAAACAAGCGAAAAGTAAGGCTTTGACTCTCCCGCGCAGGTGTGGTAAAATTTATACCTATGAAGCTTTACCTTCGGCTGCTTAAATTCGTCAAACCGCACCTGCCGACGCTTATCTTCGCAAACCTATGCATGATAATAAACAGCGTCGTTTTCGGCGTTGTCTCCACGACGGCCATAATGCCGGTAGTGAATAATATCCTGCGCGGCGAACCGATGTCCGTCCCCGAGGCTATGCCGCAGTTCGCGAAGTCCGTCATCGTCGCGATAAATTCCGTCCCCAGGCTCCCGCTGCTGGGATGGCTCATAACAGGGATAATAGCGGCGTTCTTCCTCAGGGGCCTGTTCATGTTCCTCCAGTCATACCTTATGACTGACGTGAGCACCAAGGTCCTTACCGACCTCAGGAGAGTGGTCTACGATAAGCTCCTCGAGTTTTCCCTGGATTTCTATAATAAGTCGCATACCGGCGCCCTCGTCTCCCGCATCACTTATGATACGAGCATAATCCAGAACTCCATAACCGAGGGCATCACAAACCTCATATACCAGAGCTCCCAGGTCATAGTCTATATAGCCATGATATTCCTGCTGAGGACATGGTTCGGCATCGACTGGATATTGCTGGTGCTGATCTTCATCGTCCTGCCGCTTATATTGTACCCGATAGCCAGGGTCGGGAAGAAATTAAGGAAGATATCGAAACAGACCCAGGAGCAGATGGGTTCGGTGACCACGACGCTTATCGAGACGATAAGCGGCATGCGCATAGTTAAGGCGTTCTCGATGGAAGAGGACGAGAGGAAAAAATTCTCGTCGCAGAACTACGGCCTCTATAAGATGTTCATGAAGGCCGCGAAGAGGGAGAAGCTCCTCGACTGGGCGATAGAGTTCATAGGCATCTCGGTAGTCTCCTTCGCCTTGTGGCTCGGGGGAAGGAACATAATAGTAAGCAACGGCGACCCCGGCGGTTTCATAGCGTTCATAGTGGCCGCCTTCCTGCTCGCGAGGCCGTTAAGCCAGCTCGGGAAGATCAATTCGATAAACCAGAAGGCCCTCGGCGCCGCCGAAAGGATATTCGAGATACTTGACGCCAAGTCGACCGTATGCGAAAAACCGGGCGCGGTTGCCATGGCCCCCTTCAAGGATAAGATAACGTTCGATAAGGTCAATTTTTCCTACGGCGAAGAGGCGATCCTCAAGGATATAATGTTGGAGGCCAGGAAAGGCGAGATAGTAGCCATAGTCGGACCGAGCGGAAGCGGTAAATCGACCATCGTCAACCTGATCCCGCGCTTCTACGATGCGGGGGAAGGCCGCGTGCTTATCGACGGCACCGACGTGAAGGATGCGAGCTTCGATTCGCTGCGTTCCCAGATAGCCGTGGTTACCCAGGAGACGATCCTTTTCCACGAGACGATAAGGGCGAACATCGCCTACGGGCGGAGAGGCGCGTCCGATGAGGATATAATAAGGGCGGCAAAGATCGCCAATGCCCATGATTTCATATCCAAATTGCCGGACGGCTACCATACGGTCGTCGGCGAGAGGGGCCACCGGCTTTCCGGCGGCGAGCGCCAGAGGATAGCCATAGCCAGGGCCGTGCTCAAGGACACCCCCATACTCATACTCGACGAGGCCACCTCCCAGCTGGACATGGAGTCCGAGGCGATCGTCCAGGACGCTATAGAGAAGCTCATGAAGGGGAAGACGGCTTTTGTGATAGCCCACAGGCTCTCAACCGTTAAATTTGCCACAAAAATAATCGTTTTGGAGAAGGGAAGGATAATAGAGACAGGCACCCACGAAGAATTACTCCGCAGGAACGGCCTCTACAAGCGCCTTTATGACCTCCAATTCCTCGAAGAAGGGGTTGGCGGGCCTAAATAAGGCTTGAAATAACCCCCTGATTGTGCTAAAATTGCCGAATTACAAAATAACATAAGGAGGAAGTCGAATTGGCAGCTACACAGACAATAAAACAGTTACTTGAAGCGGGAGTCCACTTCGGTCACCAGAAGAAGCGCTGGAACCCCAAGATGAAGAAATTCATCTTCGGAGAGAAGAACGGGATCTACATTATCGACCTGGAGAAGACGGAGCAGGCCCTCAACAAGGCCCTCGGTTTCCTCAGGGAGATATCTTCCAGGGGCGAAGTCGCCCTGTTTGTAGGCACTAAGAAGCAGGCGAAAGACGTCATCAAGGAGGAAGCCATCCGCTGCGGGATGTTCTATGTGACAGAACGCTGGCTGGGCGGCATGCTCACGAATTTTGCCACTATAAAGAAGTCGATAAAGAGGCATAAAGAGATAACAAAGATGCAGGAGGACGGCACTTTCGAGAAGCTCTCGAAGAAAGAGACCGCCAAGCTCGGAAGGGAGCTCGCAAAGCTCAACCGCGACCTCGAAGGCGTGCTCGACATGGGCAAGATGCCGGCCGCGGTATTCATCGTTGACTCCAAGAAGGAAGAGATAGCCGTAGCCGAGGCCAACAAGCTCGGGATAGCGGTGGTCGGGCTCATCGACACCAACTGCGACCCGGACAAGATAACCTATCCGATACCCGGCAACGACGACGCTATCCGTTCCATCAAGCTCATAACGAACCTCGTTTCGAACGCTGTATCGGAAGGCCGCAAGGCTTACCTCGACGACAAGGCCGCGGAAGAAGCGAGACAGGCGGCTGAGGACGGCGAGGATAAGGTCGAAGTGGACGAAGACGCGGTAGAAGAGCTGAAGAAGAAGGTCCTCAAGGGAAAGAAGACCGAAGAAGCCGAACCGGCTGCGAAGAAGAAAAAGACAACAAAGGCTTAATATGACGACCACGATAAAAGCGGAAGACGTAATGAAACTCAGGGAATCCACCGGCGCCGGCGTTATGGCATGCAAGGAAGCGTTGATGAAGTCCGGCGGCGACGCGAAGAAGGCATTAGCTGTGCTCAAGGAGAAGGGGCTGAAGACCGCCGCGCTGAAGTCGCTGCGCAAGGCGAAAGCCGGCACCATCCACTCCTATATACATCATGACTCGAGGATAGGCGTGCTCGTAGAGGTAAATTGTGAGACGGATTTCGTCGCGAGGACGGATGACTTCCAGAAACTGGTCAAGGACCTCGCGCTGCAGGTCGCGTCCACGAGCCCGAAATACCTGAAGAAGGAAGACGCGCCAAAGGACCTAAGCGACGAGGAGATAAAGCAGCTATGCCTCTTTGAGCAGGCGTTCGTCAAGGACCCGTCGCTCGTTATGAAGGATTACGTGACGCAGGTAATCGCCAAGACCGGCGAGAATATAGTCGTTAAGAGGTTCACCAGGTTCCAGCTAGGCGAAGAGGCGTAAATCCTAATGGCAAA
>JAQUSA010000113.1 GCA_028715315.1 Candidatus Omnitrophota bacterium
ATGGGGCGGGTACGGCGACTCCGCATATGATACGGAGCTCTTCAGGAGCGGTAAACAGTCCGGCAAGGTATGGGCCTGGGATTATGGAGACGGGTTATTTGAGCAGTATGTAAAAATAGTCCCCGGTGCGGAGTATAAAGCGAGCCGGTAAAGAGCCCTCCGATCACCGCCGCTAAGGCAAAGATCAAGGTGATCATACAGGCTCCCAAAAAGGAGACCGCCGGGTCATGCTATTTTGATGATGCCGATTTCAGCTCTTTGCCTCCCATGTAATTACGCCGGCCGGATTTCCCGGGCTTGACAAATGGTTGTATTGTGATATAATTTAATCCTATAGAGGCGCGAGGAAGCGCTTTGGTAAGGGAAGATGGATAAAGACGTCCTTTTTGGCAGAGATGATGCCCGGAAGGATGTTTTTATTTTGGACAATGGCGTTCTATGCCGGAGGTGACGGCAGATGAACGCCTTTTTTGTAATTGAGTGCTCAAAATCCGGGCATAAAACAATGGAAAATAGCGCTAAGAATGCAATAAATTTGAGGCTGCTGCTTAATAAACTTGACGATACGTTTATTAATGCCAGGATAGGCGCTATATATAAAATTGTCGTAGAGGCCGTTGAGAAACCGTTGATCGAAAAGGCGCTTGCGAGGACTTTCGGCAACCAGTTAAAGGCCGCCAAGATCCTGGGCATAAGCCGTAACACCCTGAGGGCGAAAATCACAAAGTTCGGCATAAGGGCGGAAAAATGGAAAATATAAAGGAATATTCCCACTTTCCAAAAATGCAGGGGCTTTACGACCCGCAATTTGAACATGATTCCTGCGGCGTGGGGTTCGTCTGCGATATAAAGGGCGGCAAATCCCATAGGATCATCAAGCAGGGATTGCAGGTATTGAGGCGCCTGTCCCACCGCGGAGCGGTTGGGGCGGACCCTAAAACCGGCGACGGCGCAGGGATCCTGATCCAGATCCCCCATGAGTTCTTCAAGAAAGCCGCCGCAGATAATAATATCTGCCTGCCGGATCCCGGGCTGTATGGCACAGGCCTTGTATTTTTGCCGCAGGACGAAAAAGAACGCCGGTCCTGCAAGGATATATTCGAGAAGGCCGTAAAGGAAAACGGACAGGTCCTTTTAGGTTGGCGCGTCGTACCGACGGATAATTCCGGTATCGGACAGGGCGCGAGGAGCACCGAGCCTTTTTTTGAACAGGTATTTGTCGGAAAGGGCAAGGATCCCGGAGAAGGGCTGGATTTCGAAAGGAAGCTTTATGTCATAAGGAAGCAGGTTGAAAACAGTATCCGCACATCCGGGCTGAAACAAAAGGGATATTTTTATATAACCAACATCTCCTGCCGCACGTTTTGTTATAAGGGGCTGCTCATGCCCGGCCAGGTTGAGGATTTCTTCACCGATCTTAAGGATGGGAGCATAAAGAGCGCTTTGTGCCTGGTGCATTCGCGTTACAGCACCAATACCTTTCCCACGTGGGACCTGGCGCAGCCTTTCAGGTTCCTGGCGCATAACGGCGAGATAAATACCCTGCGCGGTAACATAAACGGCGTAAAGGCAAGGGAAAGGCTTCTAGCTAGCGAACTGTTCGGCGCGGATATAGAGAAGCTGAAACCCGTCATTGTCGAAGGGGGAAGCGATTCAGCCGCGATAGACAATTTCTTTGAGCTTCTCGTGTTGTCAGGCAGGTCCCTTGAGCATGCCATGATGATGCTTATTCCCGCTGCCTGGGAGCACGACAGGTTTATGGACAAGGAACTTAAGGATTTTTACGAATACCACGCCTGTTTCATGGAGCCGTGGGACGGCCCGGCCGCGATAGCCTTTACGGACGGGAAAAATATCGGCGCGGTCCTAGACAGGAACGGCCTCCGGCCCGCCCGTTATATCCTGACCAAGGACGACCTGGTGGTAATGGCATCCGAGGTCGGCGTCCTCGATATAGAGCCCGCGGATATCAAAGCCTCCGGAAGGCTCGAACCGGGCAAGGTGTTTTATATCGATACCGGGTCCGGGCGCATTTTGGGCGATCCCGAGATAAAGAAAAGCGTGTCGTCGCGCTGCCCGTACGGAAAATGGACTGCCGGGAATATGGTAGATCTCGACGGGCTTATAGGCGGCGGCCCCGGCGGTAAGAGATCCGAAGACATAATGGCAAGCCTGAGGGCTTTTGGTTACACGAGGGAAGACCTCAAGATGATCATTAAGCCCATGGCTGAAGAGGGAAAAGAGCCCGTCGGTTCCATGGGCAACGATACCCCCCACGCCTTTTTGTCGGGGAGGCCCCAGCTCCTTTACAATTATTTCAAACAACTCTTTGCGCAGGTGACAAATCCCGCTATAGATTCCATCAGGGAAAAATTGGTCATGAGCCTCGAAAGCTTCATAGGCCCCGAGAAGAATATCCTGGAGGAGACCCCGAAGCATAGCCATAAACTCAGGGTCAGGAACCCCATATTGACGGATGAGGAGCTTGAGAAGATACGCGATATCAGCGTAAACGGCCTCAGGACAAAGACGATATATATATTTTACGATGCAGGCAGCGGCAATGAGGGTTTTGTCCGCGCGCTGGAAAGGATCTGTTTCGAGGCGGAATACGCGATCGAGAAAGGGTACTCTTTCATAATATTGAGCGACCGGGGGGCCGATAAGGACAATATCTCCCTGCCGGCGCTTTTGGCCGCCAGCGCAATACACCAGTATCTCGTAAGGAAGACCATACGCTCGCAGGTCGCGTTGATTGTCGAAAGCGCGGAGCCCAGGGAAGTGCATCACTTCGCCCTGCTCTTCGGTTACGGCGCGGATTGCGTGAATCCTTACCTTGCCTACGAAACGATCGGATACCTGGCAGGAGAAAAGGAGATCAGCTTAGGCCTTGAAAGCGCCCTGAAAAATTATAATAAGGCGATAACCGACGGCATATTGAAGATACTCTCAAAGATGGGGATATCCACGCTGAGGAGTTACCGCGGCGCGCAGATTTTCGAGGCGTTAGGCCTGGACAATGAAATTATCGACAGGTATTTTACCGGCACGGTATCGAGGATCGGGGGCGTCGGCCTCGAAGGGATAGCGGGCGAATCCATAAACAGGCACACGGAAGCTTATGCCGAGAGAAACCCGGAGATGTCAATTTTGGCGTGCGGCGGGATCTATCAATGGAAAAAAGACGGAGAATTCCACCTTTGGAATCCCAATAGCATTGCGGCTTTGCAGGATGCCGCGCAAAACAACGACCAGGGCAGATATAAAGAATTCGCGCGCATGATAAACGACCAGTCGGCCAATCCTACGACCTTGAGGAGCCTGCTTAAGTTCAAGAAAAGCGAGCCGGTCCCGATAGGCGAGGTCGAGCCCGTCGAAAGCATAATGAGGCGCTTCGTAACGGGGGCCATGAGCTTCGGTTCGATAAGCGGCGCGGCGCACGAGACGATTGCCATAGCGATGAACCGGATAGGCGGAAAGTCCAACACCGGTGAAGGCGGCGAGGATCCCAACAGGTTCGTGACCCTGCCTAACGGCGATTCTAAGAGGAGCGCGATAAAGCAGGTCGCCTCCGGCAGGTTCGGCGTTACCATAAATTACCTCGTCAACGCGGATGAGATCCAGATTAAGATAGCGCAGGGGGCGAAGCCCGGCGAGGGAGGGCAATTACCCGGGCACAAGGTGAGCGAGATAATAGCGCGGACCAGGTATACGACCCCGGGCGTTACATTGATATCGCCTCCGCCCCATCACGACATTTATTCCATCGAAGACCTCGCGCAGCTGATATTCGACCTGAAAAACGCCAACCCTAAAGCGCGCGTGAGCGTGAAGCTTGTATCGGAAGCGGGCGTCGGGACCGTTGCGGCAGGCGTCGCAAAAGGCCACGCCGACATGATACTCATCTCCGGAGGGGACGGGGGGACGGGCGCGTCACCGAAGAGTTCGATACGGTATGCCGGGCTCCCTTGGGAACTGGGCCTTTCCGAGGCGCACCAGACGCTTATGCTTAATAACCTGCGTTCGAGGGTACGCTTGCAGACCGACGGCCAGATGCGCACTGGCCGCGATGTCGCGATCGCAGCTTTGTTAGGTGCCGAAGAATACGGTTTTTGCACGGCCGTGCTTGTCTCGGTCGGATGCGTCATGCTGAGGCACTGCCATCTCAACAACTGCTCGGTCGGCGTGGCGACACAGGACGATATCCTGCAGAAGAGGT
>JAQUSA010000114.1 GCA_028715315.1 Candidatus Omnitrophota bacterium
GAGCGGATAAACCGCTCCGGCCTGTAATCGGCTACCGCTGCGGACATGATAAGGCAATCCGCTTTATAAAAATACTTTTTAACGGCCTTTTCCATCTCGAGCGCCGACACGACCGGCACAAAAGCGGCGCCTTTTGGGGGGACTAACGATACCGGGCCGCTCACGAGCACTACTTTATGCCCGCGCCTCAGGGCTTCTTCGGCGATCCGGTACCCGAAATATCCCGTCGATGAATTTGAGATATAACGGACGGGGTCGATAAATTCCCTGGTGGGACCGGCGGTTATGAGGATCCGCATCTTAACCTTTTAGGGATCTCTTGACTTCCGAGACGATGGTATCCAGGGCGGCGATATGGCCGATTCCCTCGTGCCCGCACGCAAGCGGGCCCTTTACCGGGCCGACCATCCTGACGCCGCGGCCCTTCAGCTTCATTATATTCTCCTGGATGGCCGGGTTGGCGTACATCTTCTCGTTCATCGCGGGCGCTATAAGGACCTTTGCGGAGGACGCGGCGGCGACGCATGTAAGCAGGTCGTCGCATATCCCGTTCGCGAGTTTTCCTATTATATTGGCACAGGCGGGAGCTATTATTATGAGGTCCGCCTTATCCGCGAGGGACGTATGTATGGGATCCCATTCCGCGGGCGCCTCGAACATATCGGAATAGACCCTGTTATGCGAGAGTGTCTGGAAAGTCAACGGCGATATAAATTCTTTCGCCTCTTTCGTCATTATCACGGTAACGTTCAGCCCGGCCTTCTTCAGGCTGTTGACTATGTCACAGGCCCTGTAGGCGGCTATCGAACCGGTCACCCCGAGAATGACCTCTTTTTTTGCCATTTATTTCTTCTTTTCCTTCATTACGATCTTGCCGGCCTTGATCTCTTCGAGCGCGATCGTCGAGATCCTCTTGCTGTCCGTCTCTACTAGTTTAGGGCTGCCTTCATTCAATTCAAGCGCGCGTTTCGACGCGAGAATCACAAGCTTGTAGATAGAATTGGTCTTGTCCAGGACGTCTTCCGTCGATATCTGTACCTTGCCTTTCACTTGTTCACCTCACTCTAAGCCTTTCGGCGGCGATGATCGATTTAAGTTTACTGACGGCTTCCGCGAAATCGTCGTTCACAACAGCATAGTCGTATTTCTTCAGGTTCGCAATGTCTTTCTTGGCGAAACTCAACCTTTTCCGGATCTCCGAAGACTTGTCCGTTGACCGCCCTACAAGCCTTTTCTTGAGCGCGCCTATGGAAGGGGGAAGGATATATATCAGCGTCGAATCCCTGAACTTCTTCCTTACGGAGAACGCCCCCCTGACGTCCAGGCTCAATATCACATCCTTGCCCTTGCCGGTATTGCCGGCTATCCCCCTTTTTGAAGTGGCGTAATACTTGCCGTACGGCTTTGACCATTCCAGGAAGTCCCCGTTCCTTTGCCTGCGGATGAATTCCTTCTCCGATATAAAATTATAATCCGTGCCGTCCTTCTCTCCCGCCCTCGGATCGCGCGTCGTGAAAGAAGGCGGGTGCACGACCTTCCTGTCCTTCCTCGTGATCGCCCTGACGAGCGATGTCTTCCCGCATCCGGAAGGAGCCGAAACCACGAATATGCGGCCCTTTGATCGCGCCATCCCTACTCCACGTTCTGTATCTGTTCGCGTATCTTCTCGACCTCGCCTTTTATCGCTATCGCGAGCTGGGCGATCCTGTAATCGCTCGTCTTCTGCCCGACGGTATTTATCTCCCTGTGCAGCTCCTGCGAGATGAAATCCAGCTTCCTGCCCACCTCGTCCTGCTTTGTGATCGTCTCTTCGAAGCTTTTTAAATGGGCCTTAATCCTGGTCAGCTCTTCCGAAATGTCCGAGCTCTTCGCGAATAGCGCGACCTCGAGCTCTATCCTCCCCTTATCCAGGTTGATCTTTCCCGAGGATAGTTCCTTTATCTTCCTCAACAAATGGACCCTGTATTCCTTAAGCGCCAGTTTCGATCGGCGCTCTATTATCGTGATGTTCTTGAGTATCGTCCTCTCCCTGCCGATAATATCCGCGACCAGGCTCTTGCCCTCTTTTTCCCTCATCTTCATAAGGCCGCAGACCGCCGCGCCCAGGGCCGACTTTATATAAGGCCATATCTCGGCGTCGTCCTTGGGCTTATCCTCGATGGATATCACGCCGGGGAAAGCTATTATCTGGGAGAAATTGATCTGGTCGTTAAGCGAAAGGGACCGCCTCAGGTCGATGAGAAGGTCTTTATATTTTTTTGCGAGGGGCTTGTTTATTACCAGCTTTGGGTTGGACTTTTTTGGGTTTTCATACGTCAGGGAAAGGTTAACCTTTCCGCGCTTGACCTTCTTTGCTATTTCCGTCCTGATCCTGTCCTCGAATATCAACAGGTTTTCCGGCAGCCTGCTGGATATCTCAAAAAACCTGTGGTTAACCGTCCTTATCTCTATTTGGACCTTGCCCTGCGCCGTGGACGCGTCGCCGCGCCCGAATCCAGTCATGCTTCTTACCAATTTACACTCCGAAATTTATTCCCAGACACGTTTTGTTATGTCCGCCATGGTCGCGAATTTGGTCGGGTAGAGGTCTACGATTATTTCGTCCGGTTCGAACCAGAGCTTTATCTCCCTCTCGGCTTCCGATTCGTTCGACGAGGCGTGTATGACGTTTTCGTAAAGCCCCTTTGTCGTTATGCGTCCGTAAGAACCGCGTATCGTGGTGGGGTCCGCCTCTTCGGGGTTTGTGGAGCCCGCCAGTTTCCTGACTTTTTCAATCGCGTTCTCTCCCCAGTATACCATCGCCATCACTTTGCGCCTTTCATGAAGCTCTCCCTGGAGGTACTTGATCAGCTCGTCGAAGAAAGGCTTGTCCTTCATGTGCTTGTAATGTTCGGAAGCCAGTTCCCTGCTCACGCGCGTGATCTTAGCCGCAACGATCTCGAGCTTTGATTCCGAAAGGCGGGTCAGGATGTTGCCTGTAAGGGATTTCTTGAGCCCGTCCGGTTTTATTACAACCAACGTCTTCTGGTCCATTTGGGTTTTCCTTATTTATATAACCCTAAATTCTATTATAACTTGGCTATTTTGTCAACAACTCCTTGGCCCTGTCGGAAAAGTACTTCGCCTGTTCGTGCGCTCCCATCCTGGAACAGATGTTGGAGATCCTGGTATATATCTCCGGGATCCCCGGATCTATCTGCATGGCGGCCTTATATTCGTTAAGTGACGCGACCAGGTCGCCTTTCTTCGCGTACGCCTCGCCGAGGTTGACCCTGGCGTCCAGCAGGTTCGGGTAGATGCCGACCGCTCTCTTATATGCGGCGGCGGCCTCGTCATACATCTTTTCCGCCAGGTAAGCGTTGCCGAGCTTGTTCCAGAACACGGCGTTCTGCGGGGCCAGTTCCGCCGCCTTTTTGTAAGAGGCCGCTGCGTCTGGGTATTTCCCTTTCCCGTAATATATGTCGCCTATATAAATATAGGTGACCGGAACGGCCGGGTCGGCCGCAATGGCCGCCCTGTACGTCTCAAACGCCTCGCGCTCCCTGCCCTGGTTGAAATACAGGGCCGCCAGGTTGATCAGGTGATAGACGGTGTTTTTGCCGTTCGGCTCCAATTCCAGCGATGTCTTATATTCTTTCTCCGCCTTTTCGAACATCCCGCGGTCAAAATATTCTATGCCAAGGTTAGTGTGGACCCTTGCGCTACCGGGGGAAAACCTCAAAGTGTAGTTATAGAAATATACGGGGTCCCTCCACACGTGGTTCTGTCTTATCGTGACCGCGGCCAGCATCGCTACAATGACGGCTATGAACGTTTGCACGCATAATCTTATAGAGCGGAACCCCAGCATGCGGTCAAACAGGATAGAGACCACTATGAAAAAACCGATTGAAGGAAAATAGAGCCAGTGCTCCGCGACAAAAGCATTGACCGGGATGAGGTTCAGGAACGGCAACAGGCCGGCAAGAAACCAGGCGGTCCCGAAGAAAAGCAGTTTTGAATTCCTGCGCCGCAGTACGACGGCGGTTATCGCCGCGGCCAAAAAAACCGACGATGCGACGAACCTGGGATCCTTCAATGAAGTGATAAAATCATAGAGGAAATCCATCCGTTCCATGTGGAGGCCCGCCGGCCAGGCGAGCATCTTCACGTATTCGAGGACCACGGCGGGCGATGTCAGCA
>JAQUSA010000115.1 GCA_028715315.1 Candidatus Omnitrophota bacterium
AAGTCGGAGATCGCCTCGATAGACGCGGTCGGCGTCAACATACTGACGGACCATGAGGACCTCGCGAACGTCAGGATACGGTTCAAGAACGGCGCCGTGGCGAACCTGACCGCGAGCCGTGTGACCGACAAGGAGATGCGCAAGATACGGCTATTCAAGGACGACTGCTATATATCGCTAGATTACGTCAAGCAGGAATCGGTCATCTACCGCAAGATAAACAACAGGATAACCGGCAAGCTGATAAACATCAAAAAAGAGGAGCCGCTGAAGAAGGAGCTCGAGGCGTTCATCGCGTGCCTTAAGTCCGGCGGGCGCCCGCTCGTCTCCGGAGAAGAGGGGCGGGACGCGCTTAAGATCGCGCTGCAGATCGAGGACGCCATAAAAGAAACTTTGAGATCAAATGCCTAAAAAGATATTCATTATCGCCGGAGAGGCCTCCGGCGACCTGCACGGCTCAAACCTTGTGCTTGCGCTCAAGGGCCTTTCCCCCGATATGGAATTTTCCGGGATGGGCGGCCCGTTGATGGTAAAGGCGGGGGTCCGTTCCTTCCAGGATATCAGCGAGCTCTCCGTCATAGGCCTGGGCGAGGTCCTCAGCAGCCTCGAGAAATTCAAGGCAGCCTTCCGGATGCTTGTCGAAAAACTTGAAGAAGAAAAACCCTGTTGCGTGATCCTTATAGATTATCCCGAATTCAACCTGCGTTTCGCGCGTGAAGCGAAAGGACGCGGCATACCCGTCATATATTATATCAGCCCGCAGGTATGGGCCTGGCGCAGGGGCCGCGTAAAAACCATAAAGCGGTTCGTCGATAAGATGATAGTGATCCTCGGGTTCGAAAAGGACTTTTACGCGAAATACGGCGTCTCCGCGGAATTCGTCGGCAATCCGCTGCTCGATTCCGTCAGGACGCTCTGCCCGAGGGATGAGTTCCTGAAGCGGCATGGCCTGGATATCTCGAAAAAGACCGTCGCTATCCTTCCCGGCTCCCGCCGCACCGAAGTCTCTAGGAACCTCCCCCTGATGTCCGGAGCCGCGGAGATGATAAGGGAAAAACTGGGCGACGGCGTGCAGTTCATGGTCGCGAAATTCGGCGGGGAGTTCAACATCTATGATTGCATGAATGCCGCGGATGTTGTCCTTGTTGCGTCAGGAACAGCGACGATCGAGGCCGCTATACTGGAAAAACCGATGATAATAGTCTACCAGGTATCTTTCCTGACCTGGATGTTCGGGAAATTGCTGATAAGGATCCCGCATATCGGGCTCGTGAATATAGTCGCAGGAGAAAAAGTCGTGCCTGAATTCGTCGGTTTCCGCGTCGACCCCCGGAAGATCGCCGGCGAGGCGGTATCGATACTGCTCTCCCCTTCCCGCAGCAAAGCCATAAAGACGCGCCTGGCGGCGATAAAGGGCAAGCTGGGAATGCCCGGCGCCGGCAAACGCGCCGCGGAAATAATTAAAAATAGTATTCGGCTATAAGCTCTATGGGGTGGACGACTTTTGCGGGCGTGAACTGCATTATCTGCGTCTTGCATGAACCGCAGCCGGTCACGACATAATCCGCGCCGGATGACTTTATCTGTTCGAACAGCCTCTTCCCTATCGACACCGACAGGTCATAGTTCTCACCTTTAAGGCCGAACGTGCCGGCCATGCCGCAGCAGGAATCGTCTATCCTTTTTATCGAGATGCCGGGGATAAGCTCGACGAGCGACTCCTGAAGCCCTCCGATCTCCTGCGCCTTGAGGTGGCACGGCGTGTGGAAGACGACGGACTTGTTGGATGACTTGAAATTCGTGTTCATCTCGCCTTCGTTGAGGAGCACCCAAAGGTACTCGTGTATATCGTAGGTGTTCTGCGCGATAAGCACCGCTTCGGGCGTCGACAATAACCTCGGGTAATCTTCCTTGAGGGCCAGGCCGCAGCTCGGGCAGCTCGTTATTATGTCATAACCGGCCTTCGCCAGCTCGTAGAGCTCCTTTATGTTCGCGGATATCTCCTTTTTTGTCCCCTCGATATTCCCGGACGATATGCCCGGCATGCCGCAGCATCTCTGCCCTGCCAGGACGACCTCAATATTATTCTTCTGGAGCACCTTCAGCACCGCGGCGCCCTCGCCTTCGGCATTGAAGAGGTCGACGTAACACCCTGAAAAATAGGCGGCCTTTCTTTTTGGGTTCGTTGCGCCCGCGGCGGCCTTCGCGGCCAACACCCGCCCGTCAGGTGCGGGCAGGGTCCTCCTGCCGTCCACTCCGAGGATAAGCTCAGCCAGGAATTTACCCGGCGGCGAACGGAATACGGCCTTCGCGATGCCGGGGGCTTTGGCCGACACCGAACCAAGCAGGCGTATCTTCTCGAGCGCCGCCTGCGAGAACCCGACCCCCCACTGCCTGACGAATATCTCCTTAGCCGTCGAGCATATCTGCGATACATCCGCGCCGGTCGGGCATTCGACGCGGCACGACTTGCAGTTGATGCAAAGATCGAGCAGGGCCTTGATAGCGGGGTCACGCAGAAGTCCGGCATCGAGCTCGCCGGTCATTATGCCTTTTATCACGGCGGCCTTCGCTCGCGGGGACGCGAACTCCTGCGGCAGCGCGATGTTCACCGGGCAGACGTTCCTGCACAGGCCGCACGCATGGCACTTTTCGATCTCATCCCTCACGGCCTCCGAGTCAAAGGCCGAACCGGTCACGGCATACTTCGTATCCGCGTCATACACGAGGTCGTGCGCGACCTTCTCGTCCTTGCCTATCTTCTTGCCGGGGTTCAATATGCCCCTCGGGTCGAATGTATCCTTTATCGCGCGGAACATGTTATACAGCGGGCCGTACTGCTTCTTCATGTACGGCACCCGGAGCATCCCGTCGCCGTGCTCCGCCGATATGGAACCGCCGAGGGCTATGACCATCCTGTAAAAATCGTCGGCCATATTGTCCATCTTGACCAGGTCGGCCTTATCTTTCATGTCCATAAGCGGACGGATGTGCATGTTGCCGTCGCCGGCATGGCCGTAGACGCACGCTTCGACGCCGTATCGCTCGAATATCGCGTACGCGCCCATCACGAACTCATCGAGGTTTTCCGGAGGGACTATCGCGTCCTCGATGAACGGCAGCGGGCGTTTCTTCCCCTTGATCCTGTTCATTATCGGGACCGCCGCGCGCCGCATGGCCCACAGCCTGTCGCGCTCATCCGGTTCCTTCGCGACGGCTGACGCGTTCTTGACCAGCGACAGGCGCAGTTCGATATCCGCGTCGTCCGCGCCCTCAAGGTCCACGAGAAGCGCTCCCTTCGCGTCCTTAGGCAGCATCGCTTTCACGGCGGGTTCGGCTTCTTTCGCGAGTTTTATGAAAACCTCGTCCATGAATTCTATGGCCGAGGGCGCCGCGGGTTGCAGCTCCGATATCGTGTCGGCGAGGGCTGATATATCCTTTAACACGATCATGGCCGACGCGCCGGACTTCGGCAGCGGCGCAAGCTTCAATTTCGCTTCCGTTATCACCGCGAGCGTCCCTTCGGAGCCTGCAATGAGTTTCACGAGGTTCGGAGCCCCATTTTTTATTGCTGCGGATACATTATAGCCGCTGGAGGTCCTCCTGACTTTAGGTGTGTACTTCGCGATATTGGCTTCGTTCTCCCTGAAAAGGTCCGAGAGCGGCTCCGATATGGCCCCTATCGAAACTCCGGGCTCCAGCCGGACCAGCCTGCCGTCCGATAATACGACTTCCAATCCTTCACACCAGTCCGCGGTGCTCCCGTATTTGACCGAGTGAGGGCCGCCGGAGTTATCCGCTATCATGCCCCCGATAGTGCAGTAATCCCCGCTCGAGGGGTCCGGAGGGAAGAACATGCCGAATTTAGCGAGCGACCTGTTCAGGTCCCCGTATACTATCCCCGGCTGCACGGTAACGGTATCTCCGCCGTTGTAATCGATCATTTTATTGAGGTACTTCGTGAAGTCTATTATGATGCCGCTTCCGACCGCCTGCCCGGCAAGGCTGGTGCATGCGCCGCGCGCGGTCACCGGGACATTGTTCCGGTACGCGTACTTCAACGTTTCGCTTACGTCATTCTTGTCTTTCGGGAATACGACGCATTTGGGCTTGATCTTATAGATGGAAGCGCCGAAGGAATAGATCTGGCGGGTCAGGTCAT
>JAQUSA010000116.1 GCA_028715315.1 Candidatus Omnitrophota bacterium
GACTATCTCGTCCTTTCCCTGGGGGGATATCTGCGGCTCCTTTACGCCGAACTCATCTATCCTGTTGCGGATGACCTCAAGCGCGCGCTCGGAAGCGTCCTTCCTGGCGTCTTCGGGTATCTTTGACGTATCGACCCTGAGCACGAGATGCATGCCGCCCTGCAGGTCAAGCCCGAGGTTTATCTTGCCTTCCTTTACCACCTTCCCGCTCTGGTCTTTTACGTCCAGCATCGGGTTTATACGCCAAAGCGCTACGCCTGCCAGCGCAATTACTAAAGCTATCTTCCAGATAAGTCCCCTTTTCATTTCTCCTCTCCTGACCTCTTCTTTTTGGTATAAGCGATCGCGAACTTGTCGACTTCCATCTTTGCGTTCTCGTCTATGCGCAGCACCACGGACGTCTCTTTTACGTTTACTATGGTCCCGTGGATGCCGCCGGAGGTGACCACCTCATCGTTCTTCGCGAGGGCCTTAACCATCTCCTCGTGGCGTTTGCGCTCCTTCTGCTGCGGTTTTATAAGTAAAAAATAGAATACCACAAATATCAGTACCAGGGGCAAAAAACTGACTATCGAACCTGCGGCTTGCTGTTCCATCTTGTCATCCTTTCGTTTTTGTATTCCGTGAACTTCCCGTCCGTTATGGCCTTTCTTATTTCGCGCATCAACTTCTGGTAAAAATAGACATTGTGCAGGGAGACCAGCTTCAATCCCAGTATCTCGTCCGTATTGAACAGGTGCCTAATATAACTGCGTGTGTGGTTTCTGCACGCATAACAGCCGCAGCCTTCCTCGATCGGGCGAAGGTCATCCGAATTACCGGCGTTCCTGACCGAGAAGCGCCCGTTCGACGTGAACGCGGTCCCGTTGCGCCCGTTCCTCGTGGGGACCACGCAATCGAACATATCGATCCCCGACGATACCGCTTCGAGTATGTCCTGCGGTTCTCCGACGCCCATCAGGTAACGGGGCTTGTCTTCCGGCAGGATGCCCGCGGTGAAACCCGTGACCTCCCGGGTTATCTCCCTCGGCTCTCCGACCGCGAGCCCTCCGAGCGCGTAACCGTCGAAATCCATTTTGACCAGCTCCTCGGCGCATTCCTGCCTGAGGTCTTTATACGACGCCCCCTGGACTATGCCGAACAGGTGCTGTCCCTTGCCGGCCTTGAACGCCGACCTTGATAACCTCGCCCAGTCGAGCGTCCTCTTGACGGCGCGTTTTGCCGCCCCGTGCTCGCACGGGTACTGGACGCACTCGTCAAGGACCATCATTATATCACTTCCGAGAGCGGTTTGGAACCCTACCATCTTCTCCGGCGTCAGGAAGTGCTTAGAACCGTCTATGTGCGACTGGAACTCGACGCCTTCATCCGTGACCTTGCGCAACACCGCGAGGCTGAAGACCTGGAACCCTCCCGAGTCCGTAAGTATCGGCCTGTCCCAGCCCATGAATTTATGCAGCCCGCCCGCGTTCGTTATGATATCTTCGCCGGGCCTCAGGTATAAATGGTACGCGTTTGAAAGGAGTATCTGTACCCCGCACTCTTTGAGCTCATCATTTGAGAGCGTCTTTACGGTCGCCTGCGTGCCGACCGGCATGAACGCCGGGGTCTCGAACTCCCCGTGGGAGGTGCGAATCCTCCCCGCCCTTGCGCGCGTGCCTGTGTCCCTGCCCGTGATCTCTATCTTCATATTATCAGCATCGAATCGCCGTAGCTGTAAAACCTGTACTTCTCCTTCACGGCTTCATCGTACGCCTGCAGCATGACCTCTTTCCCGCAGAAGGCCGCGACGAGCATAAGCAGCGTGGTCTTCGGCAGGTGGAAATTGGTCACGAGCGCGTCGACGAACTTGAAGTTATACGGCGGATATATAAAAAGGCTTGTCCATCCCTTCCCCGGCCCGATCCTGTTCCTGGAACCCTTGACGAGCTGCGCCTGGTTCTCGAGGACCCTGCATGTGGTAGTCCCGACCGCGAATATCTTCCCGCCCTTCTCCTTGGCCCCGTTCAACCTCTGGGCGGCCTCGGGCTTGAGGTCGAAAAGCTCTGGTTCGATCTTATGCCTCGAGACCTCGTCTACCGTGACCGGCTTGAATGTGCCGTATCCCACATGAAGCGTCACTGATTCGACCGAGGCGCCTCTCGATTTTATCCTGTTCATGACATCGTCCGTAAAATGCAGGCCCGCTGTCGGCGCGGCAACGGCCCCAGGAGACCTGGCGTAAATAGTCTGGTACCTCTCCTCGTCCGCCTTCTCGGGCGCCCTCTTTATGTACGGCGGCAGCGGCACAATGCCGATCTTTTCGAGTATCGCGTTGAAATCCGCGCCGTTCATGCTGAACTCTATAAGCCTTATGCCTTCGCTCTCGCCTCGGATCACGCCGGTAAGTTCGCAGGGTTCCGCCCCAAACACGAATTTAGTCCCGACCTTCACCTTGGTCGAGGTATCTATCAGGCATTTGTAAAGCCTGTCGCTTAGCTTTTCGATGAGCATTATCTCGGCCCTGCCGCCGGTATCGGCGCGCTTTCCGGGCAGGCGCGCCTTTATCACCTTCGTATCGTTGACCACGAGGCAGTCCGATGCGCCGATATAATCCGCGATATCGGAGAAATTCCTGTGCTCGATCTTCTTCGATAATTTATGCACGACCATGAGCCGCGAGGCATCGCGCGACTGTGCGGGATACTGCGCGATAAGCCCTTCCGGAAGACTGTAATCGAACTCGCTTAGCCTCATGCTTTCTCCCTGGCCGCGCCGGCCGTGCCGGCGCCGTAATCTTTCATTATCTTAGCTCCGGGGTAATAGAAATATAGGATCTCGTCCGCCTTCTTTCCCGCGCGGGACATATAATACGCCCCCCACTGGCACAACCCGACCCCGTGCCCCCAACCGAGGCCCTCGAACGCGACGTATTCCCCGACTACCGTTACCTTAAAGTTAGTGCTCCTGACAATATCCCCGCCTATTATCCTCCTGAAATCTTTCGCGAGCAGGACCGAGTCCCCTTTACTGCCCTTGACCCTCAGTTCCAGTATCCTGCCGGAGGGATCCCTCCTGATCACGTCGAATCCGAGTATATCGCCGACCGGGTAGCCGGCCGCCTCGAGTTTCTTCTCCGCCTCGCCCACGGGAGTCCAGCGTTCCCAGTAATAATGCGGCGACTTGCCGCACCAGCCGCACTTTACTCCCTTGAGGGGAGGAAGGTCTATGTTCCATAGGTTAGCGGCGTCGAACGTGCCGCCCCCGCAGGTGGCGTGGAAAAAAGCCGGGAATATCGCGCCGTTGTAGGTGAGGACCTCGCCCCTGGTCTGGTCGACGGCCCTGTTCGTCCTCCATTTTTCGGAAAATATCCCGCCGTAGACCTGCGAGTTAACGTCGGCCTGGACATCATAATCCTTGCCCTTCGATTCTTTCATCTGGTTCAACGCGTATGTCCTTGCGGCGATCGCCTGGGCTTTCAGCGACTCCATCGGCCACCACGTAGATACCTCATTGCGTATTACTCCGTAAAGGTACTCCTCGATGTCTATGGCGTTGACGACCGTGATCTTGCCCGCATTCTTGAATACCCTTATCTCGCCCCTGAATACGCGGTCATTGATATAAGCCCTTACCCCGCCCAGCGGCTCGATGCCTATCGCCGATGCCGAGACCTGAAGGTCCCCCGCCTTGAATCCGTCCCCGTAAGATGTCAGCGAAGTCTCGCCGAGGTACTTATCCTCGAGCAGTATATTTTTAGATATTAGGTCCGTTATCCTGAAATTACCTGCGATGAAGATCTTGACCGCACCCGAATCCTTGGCTACCGCAACGCGGACCACCGGCGCAGCCAAGGCGTCGGCAAAATTTACCGCGAGCACGGCCAGGATGAATAGGAAGAGGCGATTGCGCATGACCGGCTAGAATAACTCCTTCCGGGATTCATTTTTTGGCGGGACTTTCATGTGCGCGCAGGCGGCGTCCGTCGCTTCCCTCCCCCTCGGGGTCCGCTTAAGGAACCCTATCTTCAGCAGGAAGGGTTCGACAACATCCGATATGGTATCGGGCTCTTCGTTAAGCGTCGCGGCAAGCGACTCTATCCCAACG
>JAQUSA010000009.1 GCA_028715315.1 Candidatus Omnitrophota bacterium
TGGGCGAATATGAGCCGCTTGTGACAACGCCGATCTCCGATCCGCCCTTCTCTACGGCGCAGCCCGTGCGCGGTATCGCCCTGTCGAGCATCTCGAACGCCGCAAGGACCTCTTTCGCTCCGGCCGCCGAGCGCTCCGCTATCACTTTCTTTCCGATAAAATCCTTGTTCATGTCTACCGCCCACATCAGGTTAGTCTCGAGCGGGGTCTTCGTCTCATCGGTATCCGTCCCGTATAGCGGACAACCCGCCTCTAGGCGCAGCGTGTCCCTTGACCCGAGGCCCGCCGGGATAAGGCCGTAAGGTTTACCCGCCGCGAGTATCCGGCCCCAGACCTCAACACTCTTACCCGCAGGCACGAACATCTCGAACCCGTCCTCGCCTGTATAGCCGGTCCTCGAGAGGAGCGCGTAATGGCCGCACACCTTAGTCTCGGTAAAATGGCGGTGTTTCAGGGCCGCAAGGCCGGTTTCTACATCGCACAGGCCCAATATTTTTTCTGAGGCGGGGCCTTGTATCGCGATGCCGCCCAGGGAATCGTTTATATTTTTTATAACGGCGCCTTCGCCATTATGCGAGGCCATCCAGGCGAGGTCTTTTTCGAAGGTCGAGGCGTTGACAATGAGTATATACCTGTCCCCGCCGGCATCGTAGATGAATACGTCGTCGAGAATGCCTCCGAGGTCGTTACAGAACGGGGAATAGACTATCTTTCCGGGGACGGCTTTGTCTATGTTGTTGGTGAATATCTTCTGCAGGAATGGCTTCGCGGCCTTGCCCGATACCTCGAGTTTGCCCAGGTGCGAGACATCGAAAAGCCCCGCCTTCGTACGCGTGGCATTATGTTCCTCCATGATGCTGGTGTACTGTATAGGCAAAAGCCAGCCGTGGAAAGATACTATCTTTGCGCCGAGGCCTTTATGGGCCTCGTAAAGAGGGGTCTTCCTGTCTTCAGCGGAGTCCATTTATTATTTTTTTTCCAGGTCTATGCTTATTCTCGCGTCTATCGCTATCGAACCGCCCTTATCGTCCGCGGAAAATACCTTGAGCGGGTTTATATCGAGTTCCCTTATCATCGGGAAGTCGGTCACCATCTGCGACAACCTCAGCAGGCCTTCCTTGATCGAATCTATATCGGCCGGCTTCTCCCCGCGCGCGCCCTTGAGCAAAGCTATGGATTTTATCGAATTTATCATCTCCCCGGCTTCGCGAGGCGTGATCGGCGCTATCCTGAAGGCGACATCCTTGAGCACCTCTACGTATATGCCTCCGAGGCCGAACATCAGCATCGGCCCGAACTGAGGGTCCCTCGTCATGCCGAGTATGACCTCCTTGCCGCCCATGGCCATCTCCTGGATGAGCACGCCGAGGATGTTCGCGTTGGGAACGGCTGCCTTCGCCTTCTTTACCATCTCGTTGAACGCGTCTTCTACCTGCTTGGCGTCCTTCAGGCCGACCTTTACGCCGCCGACATCGGATTTATGCAGGATGTCCGGCGATGCAATCTTCATGACTACGGGGTAGCCGGTCTTTGCGGAGGCAGCCACAGCTGCCGGAGCGTCTTTCGCGAGAGTGCTCTTCGGAATCCTGAACCCGTAGCTTTCGATGATGTCCCTGGCCATGTATTCCGGTATTTCCTTCTGCCCGGCCTTTATCGCTTCGTCTATGATCTTCTTAACTTTATCCTTATCCACCGGGAAGGACCTTACCTCTTCCTTCGGCAGGTCCGTCATGAGCTTGTGCTTGACCATTATGTCGAAGGATGATATGGCCCTCTCCGGGAAACGGTAGTTCGGTATCTTGTTGTCCTGCAATATTGCCACGCCCTTATCTACGAGCCTGCCTCCGATGAAACTCGCGAATATCGGCTTGCCGTCCCTATGCGAGACGAGCACATCGGCGGTCTCCTTTATCCTGCTGCTGCTCTGCGGCGTCAGTATGACAATTAGGCCGTCGACGTTCGGGTCTTTCAGAAGGCCGCCGACCGCGATCTCATACCTCTGGGCATCGGCATCTCCGACGACATCTACAGGGTTGTTCAGCGCCGCGGTCTTCGGCAGCGCGCCCCTCAGGTAATCCGTCGTATCCTTGCTCAACTGCGCGACCTTCGCATACTTAGAGCGCTCGACAGCGTCCACCGCGATTATTCCGGGGCCTCCCGCGTTAGTCAATATGGCCAGGTTCGGGCCCTGCGGAAGTTTCTGGTAGGAGAACGCCACGGCGTAATCAAAGAGGTCTTCTATGGTCTCGGCGCGTATTATGCCCGTTTGCGCGAACGCAGCGTCAAACGCGGCATCGGAGCCGGCAAGGCTCCCTGTGTGGCTTGAAGCGGCTTTCGCCCCGGCTTTGGAACCGCCCGACTTGCAGATTATAACGGGCTTCTTTGCCGTGACTTCCCTGGCGACGCGCATGAATTCGAGGCCGTCCTTTACATCCTCTATATAACCGAGTATTACCTTTGTATCCGGGTCGTCTCCAAGCGACCTGAGCAGGTCCGTCTCCGATATATCCGCCTTGTTGCCTATGCTTATGAATTTCGAGAAACCTATCTTCTCCTTGACCGCCCAGTCCAGGATGGCGGAACAAAGGGCGCCCGACTGCGAGAAGAAAGCTATATCGCCGGGCAGCGGCGAGATCGCCGCGAAGGAAGCGTTCAACAGCGACGTGGAACTTATAAATCCGAGGCAGTTGGGGCCGAGCACCCGTATGCCGTATTGTTTCGCCGTCGAGGCCAGCTCTATTTCGAGCTTCTTGCCTTCCGGGCCAGTCTCCTTGAAACCCGCCGTTATTACTATCGCGGCCTTGACGCCCTTCTTGCCGCATTCTTTCATCGATTCGATGACGGCCGCCGCGGGTATCGCAAAAACCGCCAGGTCGACATCGTCTTTTATGTCCAGCACCGACGGGTAAGCTTTATTGCCCATGACTTCGCTGTCGTTTGGATTGACGGGATACACCTTGCCTTTATAACCGTATTCCTTTAGGTTAATAAGGACATCGTGGCCTATTTTGCCTTTTTTTTCGGATGCTCCTATGACGGCGACAGACGAGGGATCGAAGAGGTATTCCAGACCGGTTTTGCTCATGTTGCCTTTCCTGATTAGTTTAAATTTTGGGTTAATGAAGCCTTCTCAACAAATACGAAAAGGTGGGATAGGGGTATTTTATTCTAAAAGCGGTTTTTTGTCAACCCAAAATGTCTTTTATTATCTGGACTATCTCTTCTTTCTTGACCGGTTTGTTTACGAATTTCGAGACACTCTTTTCTAGGGCTTTCGCGTAGGTATCCCAGTCCCCGAAGGCGGTTATCATCACGACCGGGAGGTCGGGAAACTCCTTCTTGGACCTCTCGAGCAGCACGAGGCCGTTCTCCCCCGGCATCGACAGGTCAGCGAAAACCACGTCGAATTTGTCATTGCGCAGCGCCTTCATCCCGTCGGCCGTGTTCAGCGCGGTGGACGTCTCGTGCCCCTCGCCTTTTAACGTCTTGGAAAGCGCGATACCGAACTCCACATCATCATCGACTATGAGTATCTTGGCCACATCTTCCTCCTTTTTCAGGCCGCGAAAGGCAGCCTTAATTTCACGATAGTCCCCCTGCCGGCCTTACTGTCGCAGGATATCCCGCCGCCGCACTCAAGCATTATATCCCTCGCTATATAGAGCCCGAGCCCGGTGCCTACATCCTTCGTAGTGAAGAACGGCTCAAACATCCTCTTCTGGTTTTCCCTCGGTATGCCGGTCCCGTTGTCCTCCACGGCTATCTCCACTTCGTTTTTCCGGCGGCTAGTACTTATTACGATACGGCCTCCGTCCGGCATGGCTTCGAACGAATTCCTGATAAGGTTCAGCAGCACTTGCCGCAGCCTGCTCTCCTCTATGGCCGCGTCCGGCAGGCTCTCATCCAAGGTTTTATTGAAGGATATGCCCTTGCACTGGCCTTCCTTCTCAAGGAACTTTATGAGCGACCCCACAACAGCGTTGATATTAGACCTCTTTAAACCCGTCTTCGAACGCCTCATGAAATTCAGGTGGTCTTCGATGACATCGTTTATCCTGTATACCTCGTTTATTATGGACTTGACCAGGGCCTGCGCTTCTTCGGTATCCTTGCGTTCACATTTCTTTATCTCGTCGGAAAGCAGCTCGGCGCTGAGGCTTATGGTGCTCAGGGGGTTCCTTACGGAATGCGCGAGCTGGGCCGACATCATGCCCATCGCCGCGAGCTGCTCGGCATTCACGAGCTGGCGGTGCATGCGCCTCTCCCTGTCCGAAAGATAGCCCATCATGACCGAGAAGAGCAGGAGGAACCCGACGCGCAGCGAGAGGTCCGTCCAATGCATCGTATATAGGCAATTGGGGCACGAAAAAATATACGCCACCGACGATACTGCGGCTATCCAGATACTGCCTGCAAGGCCGTAATAGAACGACTGCGCGGCGGCGATCAGGAAATATCCGAGGGTAAAGGAAGAGTTCAGCCCTCCGGTCATCGGCACGATAAGCGAAAGTAAGATAAGGTCGAGAAAAAATTCTACGAGGTAGATCTTCGAGGCCCTGTCCGGGAACCTGAATATGGCCAGGTATATGGCAAGGTTATACACATAGAACGCCGCTATGATCGACAGGAACGCCGTCCTGTCGTGCGCGGATAAAGGGTGGTAGATGCCCCAAACCGTCGCGGCGGTCGCGGCCGCAAGCTTGACTATCGAGAACCCGAAATCGGTCGGGTTTATTCCGTTTACGCCTTTTACGGGTATCATTGCAGGTCTTCCTTATATATCCTTAGTATCTCCGCCACGCTCCAGGCCTGCGATACGGCCCCCCTGGGATTATACGGCGGGTCGCCGTCGAATATCTCGGATATGGTCCCGAGGCCGGCATCCTTCAGGTGCCCGAAAAGCGGCGTCAGGAACCTCCTGGCCTCCTGCCTCGTATTGGGATTCCGGCCGTATACGTTGAGGTATGCGGAAATGAAATGCGCGAGCATCCAGGGCCAGACCGTCCCCTGGTGGTAACAGGCGTCCCTCATCCTCTGGTCGCCCGAATATACCCCCCTGTAGTTCCTGTCGTTCGGGGAGAGCGAGCGCAGGCCGTAAGGCGTCAGCAGCTCCTTGCCGACTATATCGAGCACCTTCTTCTCCCTCTCCTTTCCGATCAGCCTGTAAGGGAGGCTTAACGCGAATATCTGGTTAGGCCTCAGCGTCCTGTCGACGCCGTCTTCGCTGACGCAGTCATAAAGGAATCCGCCTGCCTCGTTCCAGAAGACCAGCTCGAAACTCTTCTTAGCGAGGTTCGCGAGCCTCGCGCACTCGTGCCTGTATTTAAGGTTCAGCTTATCGCAGATATCCTCCATGATCCTCAATGAATTATACCAGAGCGCGTTCACCTCGACGGCCTTGCCGTTGCGCGGCGTGACGACCCATCCGCCTATCTTCGCGTCCATCCAGGTCAGCTGCACATCAGGGTCCGAGGTCGAGATCAGCCCGTCGCGGTCCATCTTTATCCCGTAACGCGTCCCGTTGATATAATATTTTATTATCTCCTCAAGGCAACCGAGAAGGTTCGACTCGACGAAATCGTAATCGTTCGTGTACTCGAGGAACTTATGGACCGCCCAGAAATACCAGAGCGAGGCGTCGACGCTGTTGTATTCCGGCTCCTTCGATTTTTCCGGGAACCTGTTAGGTATCATCCCCTCGTCGCAATACTTCGCGAACGTGAGCAGTATGTCCCTCGCCTCGTCGTACCTTCCGAGCGTGAGCGTGAGCCCCGGCAGCGACACCAGCGCGTCCCTGCCCCAGTCCCAGAACCAGTGGTAGCCGGCGACTATAGTAGGAAGCCCGTCCGCCCTCTTGACGAAGAACGAGTCGGCGCTGTTCGCGAGGCGTATCGCGATCTCATCATGCATGCCCACGGCCTCCGCTATCTCGTTATGGCGCAGGACCTCGCTCGATTCAAGGACTTCCACCGAACGCATCTTCCGCCCCTCGGTCGACGCGACTATATATGCCTTATCGCCTTCCTTGACGAGGAATCCGAGTTCTCCCGGGCTGTAGAGGTCCTCGTGGAACTCGAGGCCCCTCTCCTTCTCGCGCTGGTACTCGAACGACTTGTACCAATAGCCTGCCTGTTCGAAACGGTCCGCGTTGTTCGCGAGGTAAATTATCGGGGACTCGCCGTAGGGTTTCATCTTTATGTAACCGTCGAGGCAATCCACGCGCTTATTGAAACTGGAATTTTCTATGGATAGCCAATGGTAATCGCGCGCGGCAATGAGGGGCCTGACGAGAAGCTCGAGGTAACCGGGCGAACTCAATATCTTGTAGGTGATGACCGTCGTATTCTCGCCGCGAACCATGAATACGGCCTTCTCTATCGTAATATCACCGGCCCTGTAGGTGAATACCGGGAACGGGTCCAGGCGGAATTCATCGAGGTACCTGTGCCCCTCAGGATGTATTATGCCGGGGTATTTATTGCAGGAAAGGTTATGGCGGCTGCCGTCCTTCAGGACCAGCGTCTCCTCGAGCTTGGAGAGCATGACCATGCGCGAAAGCGACGGCCTTGCGGACGCGACGAGCAGGCCGTGGTAACGCCGCGTATTCGTGCCGATTATTGTCGACGACGCATACCCTCCGAGGCCGTTCGTCTCCGTCCATTCCCTCGATGTCGCGGCCTGGAAGTCGCCGCAGACGTCTTTCCCGAAACGGATCACTTCACCCGTTTTGGGGGGTGATTCCTTTAATTCATCGTTCACGACGGCCATATCACTCCAATCCGCCCTTTGTCTTCCCGCCTTCCTCATCTAACCTCTTGAAAAATTCATCGGGGTGCAGCTTCTCAAGTTCCCTCTCGAACGTCTTGACCTCATCCGCGGTTATCGGCTTGTTGATGACCGGGCACATATCCAGCACCTTGTCTTCGATGAATATCGGGGAATTCGTCCTGACCGCCAGCGCCATCGCATCGGACGGGCGGGAGTCTATCTCGAGGGTCTTATCCGCCTGCCTGGCCACGATCTTCGCGTAATACGCGTTATCACGAAGGTCCGATATGACGACTTTCTCTATCGAACCGCCCAATGATTTGATCAGGCTTACCGTCAGGTCATGAGTGAGGGGCCTGGCAAACTTTTCGCCTTCGAGGACCATCGCTATCGCCGCGCCTTCGTTTATCCCGACCCATATCGGCACGAGCCTCGAACCGTCCACCTCCTCGAGCGTAACGACATACTGGGCCAGCGGCGGGATGAATATAAGCGAGTATATCCTGGCAACTTTCACATTACTCCTTCAGTCAGGGATCACTTTAGATAACTCTTGTTATCATATTATAGCAAGAGGGAACCAAAAACAAGAGGTTTTCTTCGATGAAAAAGCATGGTTATTCAGAAAGATGAATATCTCATCGGATGCGTTAACTACATCGAGGCTAATCCTGTTAGAGCAAAAATAGTTAACAACCCTCTGCATTATCCATGGAGCAGCTACAAAGATTGAGGAGGGACACTTCTCCGATTGTCTCAAGAACCGTCCCTAGAGCACTAGAGCATCTCCAGCACGAAGCATTTAAGGTAGTTGGATTCGGGGAAGTTAAGCAGGAAAGGATGGTCGGAGGGCTGGAGGCGTTTTTCAACCAGTTTCGCGCGGCGGCGGGATTCCCAGAGCGACTCGTCGATAATATCCAGGAATTGGCCTTCCGAGAGGTTGTAGGAACACGAGCAGGTCATCAGGTGCCCGCCCCTCTTAAGCAGCTTCATCGCCCTGAAATTTATATCTATATATCCGCGCGCGGCAGCCTGCAGGTCCTTCTTGGACCTTGCGTAGGCGGGAGGGTCCAGGATTATCAGGTCGAACTGCCTGCCCTCGGCCTGGTAAGCCCTCAGGACCTCGGGAACTTTCCCCTCCTCCGTTCCTATGTTCTTAAGCCCGTTCAGGGCCGCGTTCTCTTTCAGCTTTTCAAGCGCCTGCCCCGACGAGTCTACCGCTGTCACATCCGCGGCGCCGGGCGCCGCGTGCATCGAGAAGAGCCCCTGGTATGAGAAACAGTCGAGCACGGACCCCCTCGAGTATTTTTCAACGGCTATATGGTTCTCGCGCTGGTCGAGGTATGCGCCCGTCTTCTGGCCGTTCATTATATCGACAAGGTATTTCATCTTTCCTTCCCTTACCTCGACCGCCCCGGCGGGAGGTTCGCCGTAAAGCGTCTCTTTCGATTCGCCCATCCCTTCGAGCTTACGTGTCGCGGAGTCGTTGCGCGCGATTATCGACCTCGGCTTGAGCAGGTCGACAAGGACCTCGGTTATCGTATTCTTGATCCTGTCCATGCCCAGGCAGAGCGTCTGGACGGAGAGGTGTTGGGCGTACTTATCTATTATGAGCGACGGCAGGCCGTCGGCTTCCGAATGGGCAAGGCGGTAGGCGTCCGCGTCTTTTATGCCCTTCCTCGCCTCTATGCTATCGGATATCCTGCCGCGCCAGAATGCCGCATCGACAGCGATATCCTCCTCGGTTATGAGGCGCAGCGCGATCTTCGACTTCTCGTTGAAAAATGCTTTTCCTAAAAAATCCCCGCGGTTATCTGTGACGGCCACAATGCTGCCTGAAAGCGACGGGTCGCATTTTTCGATGTCGTCCTTATAGACCCACGGATGGCCGGTCCTGTTCCAGGCGGTCCCCTTCTTGGTGAGCTTGACTGAGGTATTATCCATACGCCGATTTTAACAGCGCATCGAAGATATGTCAATGCCGGCGGGTTATGCTATAATATCGGCGTCATGGAAAAAAAGGGCAAGATAAAGCAAAGCCTGCGGAATTCGTTCATCGACGGCGTTTTCTGTTCGGCATTCATTGGATTCACCGAACAGTATATAACGCCGTTCGCGGTCGCGCTGAAGGCCTCCACGGAGCAGATAGGCATGCTGACCGCTTTCCCTAACCTAGTCGCGTCCCTCATACAGCTGAAATCCGCCGATGTGACCGAGCACTTGAAAAGCCGCATGCGGATCATAACGATATTCGTATTCTTCCATGCGATGATGTTCCTGCCTATCGCGCTGATCCCACTGATATTCAAGGCCGACAGGGTCTTCTGGCTCATAATATTCGTCACGATGGCCGCATGCTTTAACGCGTTCCCCGGCCCCGCGTGGACGAGCCTCATGTCGGACCATATCCCCCGGCGCAGCAGGGGCAGGTACTTCGGCTGGCGCAACAGGCTTCTCGGTGTGATAACGATATCCTGCGCGTTCCTTGCCGGCTTCATACTCAACGTCTTCGGCAAGGACAAGCTGTCCGGCTTCATGGTGATACTCGGCCTCGCGTTCGCCGCGAGGTTCACGTCATGGCACTTCCTGAAAAAGATGTACGAGCCGCCGATAAAAGTGACGCGGGAACACTACTTCACTTTCTGGGATTTCGTCAGCAAGGTCAGGGAATCCAATTTCGCGAGGTTCGTCTTCTATGTCGCGAGCATCAGTTTCGCCGTGAACCTGTCCGGTCCGTTCTTCGCCGTCTATATGCTCAGGGACCTGAACCTCAGTTACGCGACATATACCGTAGTCGCGATAAGCCCTACGATAGCGACGCTGCTCACGATGGGCATATGGGGAAGGCACGCGGATGTGGTGGGGAACATGAAGATCATACGCCTCACGTCGTTCTTCGTCCCTGTGGTCCCGGTGCTGTGGCTTTTCGGGCACAACATCGCGTACCTGGTGATAATACAGGTCTTCGCCGGGTTCGTCTGGGCAGGATATAACCTCTCGGTCTTCAATTTCGTATATGATGCGGTCACGCCGGAAAAGCGGACAAGGTGTGTCTCGTACCTGAATGTCGTTAATGGGACTTCCATATGCGCGGGGGCGCTCCTGGGCGGCTTCCTCGCGGTAAACCTCCCTCCTCTGTTCGGCTACAAGCTGCTGGCGCTCTTCACGCTCTCGGGGCTGCTGCGCGCGATATTCGCCCTGTCGATACTTCCGCACGTGAAGGAGGTCAGGCGCGTGGAAAGGATAAAGAGCCTCGACCTGTTCTTCAGCGTGATGCGTATCCGCCCGATAGAGGTCGAGGGCGAAAAGGATATCTAGAAGGGGTCGTTTATCTCCAGCAGGAATTCCCAGACCGCGCGCGCCCTCTGGTACTGTTCGGGCTTGGACGGCCTTGGCGTATGCCCGCCGTTATGCCAGCCTTCGGGAGTATTGAACCAGTACGCGCTCTTTTCGTGCCCATAGACCATGTAATAACAGCCATACGCGGTCTTCAGGGCTTCTTCCTTCAGGCCCATGCGGTACATCGTCGCGGCGAGGAAATATGTCGATCCGGGCCAGATCTCCCTGGCCATATTGATATCTATATCGGTGCCGTCGGCGTTCTTGCTGTTCATCGCGCCGCAGTCGCCCACGCCGTCGCCGTTGTAGTCCTCCAGCGGGACAACGCACATCTCATAGACCTTCTTCAGGTACTTGACCATCCTATCGCGCGGCAGGATATCGTCGAGGCCCATGGCCTCGCAGTACCTCTGGCCGTTGAGGCCGTCGGCCATTATCGCGTCCGAATGCTTCCCGGCGGTGTCGATGCGGTAATACTGCTTCTGCTCCGACCAGAGCTGCTTATCGAGGTTCGGCTTCGCCTTGTCGAGCGTAGCTATGACCTCCTTTATGATATCGTCCTTCTCGACGTACGCGAGCTTCTCCATAGCCTCGAGCGCCCCGACCCAGAGGCCCCCGCATAACAGGCTTGTGCCGTAGAGCCCCCAGGCGTCGTATGTATTGTCGGAACCGTTGTTGTTCGGCAGGCAGTCGCCGTCGGTATCCTGCGATCTCATGTATTCGTAGGTCATCTTGACCGCGGGCCAGCAGTAATCGAGGAACGCGCGGTCTTCGTGCACATAGTAATACCGCGCTACCTGCTGTATGAACTTCGCGTGCAGGTCCTTCCAATGCAGCCTGTTCGTGCCGTAAGTGTCGAACTTGAAGAACGGGTCCTCGGTAGGCACGCCAAAGTCATGCGGCGTCTGGTGCAGCGCGTCGAAATGCGTTATGCCGTCGGCTACGCACCTGAGGATATCCCTCTCTATCTGCGGCCAGAACTTAAGGGTAAGGACCTGGCAATAGTGGCGCACGTCGAACGTCTCGCAATAAGGATATCCGATCGATTCCATCACGAAGAACTTATGGTCGTCCTCGTGCAGGCCCATGTATTCCCTGTCATGGCCGGACTTCAGGCCCGATTCATAAAAGGTCCCGCCGAACTGCGTATAATATAATTCGTTGAAAGCGGCGGTCTTCAGCCACTCCGGGTATTTATCGCTGTTAATGACCGGGGCCATCCATTTATCGACCTGCCTCTCCCATTCAGCGTAATTCAGCAGTGCCTCCTTTGCTATCTCAAAAGAGCCGGAAGAGTCGCGTCCGAAATATTCCGTGTACTTCCTCCACCATTCCGTCCCTGTCTTGTACGGGTCGCCGAACTTAACCACCGGGAAATCCCACGCGATGACTATCGGCACGGTCCTCGATTCTCCGGGTTCGAGCGACATCTCCACCGCTATCATAGCCTCAGAACCGGGGGCCTCCTTCGCCCAATCGGCCGCCCTTATAACCTTGGCCCCTTCCGAGCTCCTTGCCGCGATGCACCATTCCGAACCCTGGGTCTCGGGGACGTTATCCGGGTGGCTTGCCTTCATGACAACGCCGAACATGCTGTTGTCGCCGGACTGGACGGCATTATTGCTGTAACCCTTGCGCGGAAGGCTCCCGCTGAACGGAGGCTGCTGCCACGTCAGCACTACCGTGGCCTCCGCGCTGTGTTTCGTGCGGTTAGAGACCTTGAACTGCCAGACCGCGACGGGATACGACGTTTCCCTGTAATTGTGCGGGATTATCGGGGAGAAGAATTCCTGGGAGACGTCGAGGTCAAAACAATCGTAGGTGACCCACCCCTTCGGCTGGAGCGCGTGATATTCCGCGTCGCCCTTCTTCAGTTTTTCCCATTTCGACTTTATAACGGGATTCGTTGATAACGTGCGTATATTCTCTTCTTTCGAGCCGACCTTTTCCCGGAAATGGAACGCCGATGAATCGAGCCACCACTGGTCATATGCGCCGGATTTCAGCGACCACGGCCCGAACGAGCCCGAGATGCTGTACATGAAGGAACCGGCGCCGAAACCGCCCAGCGCGACCCCCCTGTCGGGGCAGCTGCTCGCCGTCCCCGAAGGTATGTCGCCCAGGGCCCTGCGCCATGCGCAGGCGGGTATCTCGAAGTAATCCCTTTTTCTCCCCATTTATTCCAGCGTTTCCTCTTTCACTACTTTTATCTCGACCGGGCCCTTATATATGCCGCCGACCCTGCCGGAGTCGTATACCCTGACAGCGATAACGTTCTCTGACTTGAAGTTTATCATCTTCAGCGGGATCGCGTATTCCCTCTGCTTCTCCCATACGGACTGGTGCTTCGGCGGGAAGAGCCCGCTCTGGCCTACCAGGTTCTTGTTTAGGAAGGTCATGTCGCAATCATCGATCCCTCCGAACCTCAGCAATACCTTCGCGCCCTTCTCGTTCCAGAGGCTCTTCTTTTCCTTCGGGAGCTTGAAACTATACCAATACCAGGCATAGCCGTCGTAATTATCAAAGCCCTGGGTCTCCCATCCTGCCGGCACCGTGACCTGCTTCCATTCCTTGTCGACCGACTTAAGCTTGGACCACTTGAAATCATCGCCGGTCCGCAGGTACCATTTGCCGGACAGGTCGACCGAATCGATCACCTTCTTCGGTTTCGTGAAATTGCAGAGTTTCATCGCGGTCTTGATGTTCTCGTTCTGCATGAACGTCTTCCAGACCTTCCCGGTCCTGTAATTCTCTATCATCAGGACTATAGGGCCCTGGTCTATGCCGATATACCTGTTCGAGACCCATTTCCTGTCCCAGTTGAACGAGTCGACAAAACCGTACTTGCCCCATATCTTGTCCTTGTAATTGGAATACATGAATTTCGCCGCTTTGATCGACAGGTCCGGCGTAAAGACTATCGAGGATATCGCCGCGGTCGGCGACACGGTGCCGTCGTTCTCTCCGTTAGGCGCGCCGTAGGCCTTGTAACCGTCCGGGCCGTCGCAGGCCGTCAACCCCCAGCAGTCCGGGCCGTACGATTTACTGCGCGTCATATTGTCTATGCACCATTGCCTGTTCGCGAGCGTCGCCTGCACTGAATTCTCCTGGTAATCCATGAACCTGTCTTCCTTGCCCTTGAAGTCGACGAAGCAATGCGAATATTGGTGCGTGAAGAGCGCCGGCGGCCCGCTGAACCTGTACTCCTTGTAAGTGTTCATGCCGCGGCTGAACGCGCCCCAAGAGTCGGGAGACATCGGATGCGTCGTAGAACCGATGCCCATGAAATACAGCACGAGATGCTCGGAAGTGTACCCCGACCACCTGTAGGGCAGGAATCCCTTTTCGGGGAACCATCCCATGCTCGGCGTCGTCCCGTTGTCCATCATCCACGCCCAGTCGACCCTGTCGTAAAGTTCCTTCGCGAGCTTTTCCACCTCGGTACCCTTGAAGTACTCTCCGGCATAGACGACTCCGGCCATCAGCAGCGTCGTATCTATGGACGAGAGCTCGCAGCCGCCCCAGCGTTCCCCGCTCCTCATGTCCAGGAAGTGGTAATAGAACCCGTGTACGCATTCCGCCCTGTCCCTGAAGAACTTCAGGGTCGTGATGATCCTCTGCTCGACCTTATCTTTCGGCAGCCATCCGCGGTCGACCGCGACGCACAGCGCGGGAAGGCCGAAACCTACCGACGCGATGCTGGCCATGGGCGCGTTATCCGCCATGAAGGCCGTGCAATTATCCTTTATGAGCCCGTTCTCGGGATTCGCTTCTTCCCAGAAGAACATGCAGGCGGAATGCTCGACTAAATCCAGGAACTGGTCATCCGTCATCGTAGAAAGCTCCGGTGATTCCCATTTTATGACCGGCTGCCTCTCCACTCCGGTCCTCTCCCCGCTAAAAGCGAGGCCGTCGACATATATGGTCCCCGTAAACGGCTGCCCGTAATCGTTGCGGAAAGTGATGGAAAAATTATCCATATTGAACCAGTTCTTTATCGATTTGAAATCCGCCAATGGTATGGAAACCTTCTGCCACTGCGTAGTCACCCCTCCGGGAAGAAGGTCCTTTATATCCATCTTGTCCTCAAAATACGAGCTGTCCTTTATTCCAACCTTGAACTCCTCCCCGCCCTTCTCGCCTTTTACCCAGAAGCTGACCTCGGCATATTTACTCAGGTCCCTGCCTATCAGGCCGAACCAGAAACCGGACTCCTGTTTATTCCCGCTTACATTGTATTTGACCTGTACCGACTGGGAGCCCTCTAAGCGGGCCCCTTCGGAAGAATAGGCGTGTTTCGCGATACCCTTGTTATTATCCCATGTACCCTGCATAGCGCTCGGTACGAGCAGGTTTGCGCCCGCAGTCTCCTGCGCGAAACTGAAATTCCCCGATAAAACCAAAACAGCCGAACACACAAGCCCCAGGATCGTCCTATCGCTTACCATCCGCTCCTCCTATGTTCTCCCCCACACGTAAGACAACGTAAAAAGCAGCCCGAACAGAAAATGCACCGCCACCGTAAGCGCGTTCGCCGGCAACAGTTCCTTTATCTTACCGTAATGCGTCCTTGCGGTCTTTATCGCTATCGCGGCCAACGGAAAAGTCGCCGCAGTAATAAGGGACAATCCCGGAAATATCCCCGCTGCTACACCGGCTGCCACCGCCAGATATGCGGACACCATGAACAACGCGTAATAACCGGCAGCCTTCTTCTTCCCGATAGATACCACGGTGTTATTCTTGCCGGATACCCTGTCCGCCTCATAATCGGGAAACTCGTTTATATACAGGACAAGGGCTATCAGTATGGCCACGGGCACAGAGGCCCAGAACGGCTCCCATGCCAGTCGGCGCGCCTGCACATAATACGAACCCAATACCATCAGCGGGCCGAAACCTATGCCCGTTGCCAGCTCGCCCAACCTCGTATAGCCCATTTTCAGGGGCGATGCCGTATAAAAGAACGCCAGGAATATGCCTATCGCACCTATGGCTATAAGCATATATCCTTTTATCAAAAATACAAGGTAAAATCCTATGGCCGCGGTCGCCGCAAAACACAGGAGCCCGGCCGCCAGCACTTCCGCCGGTTTCAGCAG
>JAQUSA010000010.1:0-7678 GCA_028715315.1 Candidatus Omnitrophota bacterium
CGGGCCTCGGCGCGGGCCCGCCCGCTTCCCCAGCCGTTATCGGCGTTACCCCGGCGGCCAGCCCGCAGGATTCCAATATCTCCTTCGCGAACTGGTAGCGCGAGCATATCCCTGAATTAGAAATGTTGTATATTCCCGACGGGGCTTTTGCGCTGAGGATACTTTCCGATAATCCCCTTATCGCGTCCGCGAGGTCCGCGGTATACGTAGGGCCGCCAAATTTTTCGGATATTGCCCTGACCGCGCCGCCCTTATTCGCCGTCTCTATCACATAATCCACGAAGCTCTTCCCTTCGGGACCGAACATCCAGCTCGAACGTATCACCGCGTACCTGCCGCCGGCCGTTATTACATATCCCTCCGCCGCGAGCTTAGACCTCCCGTAGGCGTTTATCGGGTTCACGGCGTCATCCTCCGCATACGCCGCCCCCTTCTCTCCGTCGAACACGTAATCGGTGCTTATATGGACCAGCAGCGCGCCTGCGGCCGCGGCTGCGTCCGCAATATTCCTCGCGCCGTCAGAATTAACCCTGAATGCCTCCTCCGGGTTGCGTTCGCAATAGTCGACATCCGCGATCGCCGCGGAATTCACGACTACCTGGGGCTTCAGCTCCCGCAAAAGCGAGACGGCCTTCTCCCTGTCCGTTATATCAAGCGCCTCGTGCGTCAGGCCCTTTACTTCGTGAACGCTTCCGAACGCCTTACAAAGAGCGTATCCGAGCATCCCGGCCGAGCCGGTTACAATTACCTTCAAGATCACCCCTTATATTGCTTCTTATAGTACGCCTTGTAAGTATCTTTATGCTTTATCTTCATCCACCAGTCACGGTCCGTCCCGTACCATTTGACGGTCTTATCAAGCGCCTGCGCGAACGTGTGGCCGGGCTTCCATCCCATAGCCCTCAGCTTTGAATCGTCGAGCGAATACCTCCTGTCGTGGCCTAGGCGGTCCTTGACATACTCTATCATCGAAGCGTCTTTGCCCATCGCCTTGAGGATAGCGTGGACCATCTCTATATTCATCATCTCGTACCCGCCGGCTATGTTATATACCTCGCCCGCCGCGCCCTTATTAAGCACGAAATAGATACCGTCGCAGTTATCCTCGACAAAAAGCCAGTCGCGCACGTTCTTGCCGTCCCCGTAAAGCGGGACCTTCTTATCCTCAAGCAGGTTCGTGATGCTCAGCGCGACGAACTTCTCGGGGTACTGGTATGGCCCGAAGTTGTTCGAGCTGCGCGTTATGACCACCGGCAGGCCGAACGTAACGTAATACGCGCGGCACATATGCTCAGCGGCCGCCTTGCTTGCCGAGTACGGGCTGTTCGGCGCGAGGATGCTCGATTCCGTAAAAGACCCGTTATCGATAGACCCGTAAACCTCGTCGGTGGATATCTGTATGAATTTGGAGATCCCTATCATCCTGGCCTTCTCGAGCAGGATGTTCGTCCCGAGGATGTTCGACATTATGAATTCGTCGGCGCAGTGCAGCGACCTGTCCACGTGGCTCTCCGCGGCGAAATTGACGACGTAATCACAGCCCTCCATCGCCTTCTCCACGGCAGCGTGGTCGCATATATCGCCCTTCACGAAGGTGTAGCTGGGGTTACCCTCGAGATCCTTTAGATTATCGGGATTACCCGCGTAGCTTAGCTTATCGAAGTTCACTATCTCGCAGCTCTTGTTCTTGTTTAATACGTGCCTTATGAAGTTCGAGCCGATGAACCCCGCGCCGCCGGTAACTAATATCTTCATTATCCCCTGCCTTTCCCGCGCAAACCCTTTTCGACGAGCTTGCTCGCCCGGAACAGCGATTCGAAGGTCCCGCAATCTGTCCACCATCCGTCAAGTACGTCGAATGTCATCTCTCCGCGCCTGATATATTCGTTGTTCACGTCGGTTATCTCGAGCTCGCCTCTCCTGGACGGCTTCAACGGCTTAATTATGTCGAATATCTTCGTGTCGTACATATATATGCCCGTGACGGCCAGGTCGGATGCCGGCTTCCTCGGCTTCTCCCTGATATCCGTTATCCTGTTCCCCTTTATCCTGGCGACTCCGAACCTCTGGGGGTCAGGGACCTTCTTGAGCAGGATCTTTGCCCCTCCCGGCTGGGCCGTAAAATCGTCCACGTACTTCTTTATGCTCTTCTCTATCAGGTTGTCGCCAAGTATTACGACCAGCTTGGAGCCCTGCGCAAAATGCCTCGCCAGGTTGAGCGCCTCCGCGATGCCGCCTTCGCCCCTCTGGTATGTGTAATTTATATGGTTGAGCCCGAACTCGGAACCGTTGCCGAGCAGGCGCAGGAAATCGCCCGCGTTATTGCCGCCGGTCACGAGCAGGATATCCCTGATGCCGGCGTCGACAAGCGTCTGTATCGGATAATATATCATCGGCCTGTCATAGACCGGCAGGAGGTGCTTGTTCGTTATCCTAGTCAGCGGATCGAGCCTTTTGCCGAGGCCGCCCGCCAGTATTACCCCGCGCAGCGCCATCACTTCCTCCAATCGAGCGGGATATCGTTATCGTAGGCGTCGAGCCTGAACTCATCCGGCTCTTTCGGGTCGTAGGGCAGCGTGGGCACGTTAAGGATCATCGATTCCCTGTCCGCGACGCATTTGAACCCGTGGTAAACGCCCTTGGGTATCTTCACCATGAACGGGTCTTCCAGCGAAAGGATGAACTCGTTTACCTCGCCTTTCGTCTTCGAACCTTCCCTCGCGTCATAAAGCCCGAGCCTTATCTTTCCCTGCAGGCAAACGAAATGGTCGTCCTGCTTCTTATGGAAATGCCACGCCTTAACGACTCCCGGGAACGCCGTGGTAAAGTAGACCTGCCCGAACTTCTCGAATATATCGTCGTCGCAGCGCAGTATCTCCATCAGTTTTCCCCTGTCATCGGGGATCGCCTTAAGCTTTTTTATCTTCACGCCTTCTATCATATTCATGCCCTCCCTATGCAGTTGTACTTGAAGCCCAGGTCCTTCATCATCTTCGGCTCGTAAATATTCCTTCCGTCCACGATGACCGGCTGGCACATAAGCTTCTTTATCTTCTTCAGGTCAAGTTCCTTGAACTCGTTCCATTCAGTCACTATCAGCGCGCAGTCAGCGCCCTTGACCGCCCCATAAGGGTCCTTGCAGAAACGTACGCCCTTGAACTCCGGAAGCTGCCTGGCCCTGCCCATGGATTGCGGGTCATAGGCCCTTATGTGGGCGCCTTCCTGCTTCAGTTTCTCTATTATCGTCGATGAAGGCGCGAACCTCATGTCGTCGGTATTCGGCTTGAAAGCCAGCCCCAGCACCCCTATGGTCTTGCCCTTGATGTTCCATAAGACCTTTTCCACTTTCTTTACCAGCAGCAGCCTCTGCGCCTCGTTTATCCTCTTGACGGATTTCAGCAGCTCGAAATTATACCCGAGCTTCTCCGAGATATGGATGAACGCCTCGATATCCTTCGGGAAACAGAAACCGCCGAACCCTATGCCGGCGTCCAAAAAAGACCTGCCTATCCTCTTGTCGAGGCCCATGCCGCGCGCCACTTCCTCCACATCCGCTCCGGACCTTTCGCATATGTTGGCCACGGCATTTATAAACGATATCTTGGTCGCGAGGAACGAGTTCGAGGCGTGCTTTATTATCTCCGCGCTGTTGATATTCGTCACGATTATCTCAGAGCCGAGCGGCCTGTATAATTCGGTAAGTATGGCTTCGGCCTTCTTGCTCTCGACCCCTATTATTATCCTGTCCGGGCGCATGAAATCCCCGATCGCGGACCCTTCCCTCAGGAACTCGGGATTCGACGCTACGTCGAACTTAACGCCCTTGCGCGCGTATGATTCCAGGGTCTTCTTTATCCAGATGCCGGTCTCGACCGGGGTGGTCGACTTCTCCACGACAAGGTGGTACGACTTCATATACCGCGCTATATCCCTCGCGACGGCCTCGATATGCGTAAGGTCGGCCTCTCCGCTGTCCTTGGGAGGGGTGCCGACGGCGATGAATATCACCTCGCTGGATTCTACGGCGCTCCTGAGGTTTGTCGTGAATTTTATCCTCTTCTCCCGCCTGTTCCTCTTTATGAGGTCGTCGAGTCCGGGCTCGTATATCGGGATGGCGCCGCGGTTAAGCTTCGATATCTTCCCGCTGTCGATATCGTTGCATATCACGTCGTTGCCGAGGTCGGCAAGGCAAGCCGCCGTGACAAGCCCGACATACCCTGCGCCTATTACCGCTATCTTCATGTATTCTCCGCTTTTTAGCCCGGGGGCATCGCCGAACCGAACATCGGCGGGTTATAATTCTGCTCGAGTTCCACCGGCACATCGGGGAACGCCTTGAGCCTGAAGATGACCATGAACGTATGTCCGTGGTCCCTCGATATGTTATATACGAAATCGCCTATCCAGCAATGCAGGTCCCTGCTGACCCTGTATTCCTGTTCGGCTATGCTGTTTATGAATTTCATCGGCGCGCCGTTCACGTCCGTCCCGAACCTCTTGAGGTCCAACCTGTTGTACGCGGTCACCTTCCACTTCGGCGTCACGTTGAACATGAGCTGCCCCTCCAGGAGGCTTCCGAGGTCGTTGTCCCACCTGTAACCTCCGCCGTAACCCCACTTCTTCGACGTTATCTCGGTATATACGGCCTGCCTGAGGTCCTGGTTGTCGAAATCGAGTTCCGGGTTGCCCATGAAGTTGAAGGTGAACGACTCGAACCTTTGCCCGTGCGGGTTGTAGACCGCGTTGGACAATATCCTCATCCAGTTATAAGGTTTCGATTCGAATGTGAGCCCGTAGTTCCCGAGCCTGCCGCCCTTGTCTGTCTCGGTCGCGAAATGGTAGTCGGTGTCTACGATGAACCTCGCGAGGTCCACGGTGGTCATCTTGCCGCCGACCATGCGTTTCGTCTGCAGCTTATTCTCCAGGGACGGGGATATATAGTTCGCGAAGGATGTATTATCTATCTCGTCGAACTGCCCGAGCTTCGACTTGTTCACGGTAGGCTCGTGCGAATAGTAATAACTGATCGACGGCGAGATGACGTGCCTTATGCCGTTGATCTCCATATTAAACGCCTTTGAGTCGTAGTTATACGTCCTGTAAAAACGCGTGCTGACATCCGTACCGGTGAAGAAATTCCCGCGGACGAGGTTGTTCTGGCCATCAAGGTCCCTGCTGTAGAAGGTCTGCTGGGTGCCGGCATAGGGCGTCACCGACAGCCACCCGAAGAGCGTCGACTGGTACGACAACCTGTTGTTCGTGTCGAACCTGTTGGTCGTCGCGGTCGAGTTGAGCGGCGAGGGTTCCTTCTTGTTCAGGTTCGCGGCGGACGCCTCTCCCTCATAATAAAAATCCGTCTTGCCTATCTTGATGTTCGTGGTCTCGAATTTTACTTCAGGCAGGTACTCCACCACCGAATCGAAGCGGTTCACCTGTTTCTGCACGAGGAGGCTGGTCGTATAATAGTTCTCGGTCCTTATTACCGACGCGTAATTGCTGTTGACCATGTCGCGCTGGTAGTCCTTGATGTAATAGTCCTTTATGACGTTAGCGTCCGACATCTTGTTGAATTCCAATACGCCCTGGGTGGCGGGGTCCATCTGCCACTTGTGCCTCAACTGCGCGCGGTACCTGTTTATGTCCTTGCCCTTCGGCGAGTTGGAATTCTCGTCGGGCCGGCTGCTCCACGTGTCCCCGTTCTTCTTCTCGTCAAAATAGTTGAACCTGAATATGCCGCTCCCGTAATCCTCGGTGCCGTAATTAGTCGTGATGCCGTAAGCGAAATCCCTCTTCTCCCTGTAATCGATATGTATCCGGCCCCTGAAATTATCGTTGAAGTAATACCGCCAGGACGTCAGCACGAAATAACCCCAGTCGTCGTTCTTACCGGGTATGACCGTCACGCCGGGGTGCCTGTCCTTGAGCGAATGGCTGTAATACGGGAAATATAGTATCGGCACGTTGCCGACGAATAGCAGGATGTTCTTCGCGCTGACCCTGTCGCCCAGGTATACGTTCAGCTGTTTCGACTGTATCCTGTAATGCGGCTCCTCCTTGTTGCAGGTGGTGACATATCCGCGCTTTATGAAATAATGGTCCTGGTCCAGCTTCTCGGCCTTCTCCCCGCCGCCGTAAAATGTGGGGTCTATGAATACGCTGGGCTCTATGACGGTCCCGGTCTTTGTGTCGATATTATAGACGACGCGTTCGCCCTTGAAGAAGTTCTGCCCCTGGGTAAGGACGACGTCCCCCTCCGCCACGACTTCCTTCGTATCGGAATGGAGCATCGCCTTCTTGCAGGTGACCTTGAGGTCCTGGTAGGTTATAGTCACGTTCCCGTTCGCGCTGGCCGTCTTTCCGGCCTCATCATATTCGACAGTATCGCCGTTGATGATGACCGGTTCCTTGCTGCCCTTGTCGAAATTAAGGGACGGGTACTTGCTGCCCTCTTCCGCGCTCACGGCGAGGCACGGCATAAAAACCGCCATGGCCGCGATGACTATTATGGCTGACTTCCTATTCAGCAATTATTTCTCCGATCATCTTCCGGAAGAGTGGGGTTTCGGGACCTTCTTCCAGTCGTTTAAGAAACGTTCCACGCCTATATCGGTCAACGGGTGCTTGATGAGGTTCATCAGGACTTCGTAAGGTATCGTCGCGCAGTCCGCGCCGGCCTTCGCGGCCTCGATCACATGCAGCGGGTTCCTGATCGAAGCGACTATTATCTGGGTCCTTATGCCGTAATTGTCATATATCCTGCGTATATCGCGGATGAGGTCCATGCCGTTCTGGCCGATGTCGTCAAGCCTTCCGACGAACGGGCTGACATATGTAGCGCCGGCCTTCGCGGCCAGCAGGGCCTGCGGGGCCGAGAAGCAGAGCGTGACGTTCGTCTGTATCTTTTCCTTGTTCAGTATCCTGACGGCCTTCAGTCCTTCCTTGACGAGCGGCACCTTTACCACGACGTTCTTGCTTATCTTAGCCAGATGCCTCGCTTCCTTCACGATCTCGGGGCATAGCAGGCTTATCGCCTCAACGCTTACCGGGCCTTCGACCGCATCGCATATCTCTTTTATCAGTTCGAGGAAAGGCCTGCCCTCCTTCGAGACCAGTGTCGGGTTCGTCGTGACGCCGTCCACGACGCCCATGCCCGCCGCGTCCGTTATCTGCCGCACATTTGCCGTATCTATGAAGATCTTCATCCTGGCTGTTCTCCCTAATGTCTATTCTGCCGCTAAAAGAAAAGGGCTGCGGCGCCGATGACTCCGGCATCGTTGCCCAGCTTTGCCTTCAATATCCTGACGGCCCTGCCCGGTACCGGCATCGCGCGCCTTTTGACGGTCTTGCGTATGGGACCGAAGATGAGCTCTCCTGCCCCGGCGACCCCGCCGCCGATTATTATCTTCTCCGGATTAAGCAGGTTGACTATGCCGGCCAGCGTCGTCCCTATCCTCTTTCCTACCCTGTCCCAAAGCTCTATCGATGCCTTATCGCCTTTCCTTGCCGCGATGCTTATCGACTCGGGGCTCAGGAGGGAATCGCCGCCTTTTATAGACCTGAACTCTTCCGATATATGCCTGTTGCCGACGTATCTCTCAAGGCACCCGTATCCGCCGCAATTGCACGAAAGGCCTTCTTCCTTAAGCGGCATATGGCCTACTTCGCCCGCGGAAAATGT
>JAQUSA010000010.1:7778-15100 GCA_028715315.1 Candidatus Omnitrophota bacterium
TCCGCAACGGCTATCGCGGAATTCCTGTCGGTATCGGGCAGGGCCAGGACGAACTCCTCTCCGCCGTACCTGCCGATAAGGTCCACCTGGCGGACAAAATCCTTCATTATCTTCGCTATCTCCTTGAGAACGATGTCGCCGACGAGATGCCCGTAGGTGTCGTTGCACTGCTTGAAATGGTCGAGGTCTATCATCAGCACCGACAGCTTGAGGCCGTGCCTCCTCGAACGCGCGAAATCCTCCGCGTACCTCTCGAGGAAGTACCTCCTGACGTATATGCCCGTCAGGCCGTCCGTTATCGCGAGCGACTGCACCCTTTCGTAGAGGCTGATCTTCTTTAACTCAAGCGATAGCTGCTCCGCGAGGATCGAGAAGCTCTCCGTGTGCTCTTCGTCTATGCCCTCAATGGTAAGTATGCCTATCGGGATGCCTTCCGAAAGCAACGGCAGCGCTATGAACGACCTGTCCCCGTCGCCCAGGTGTTCCCTGAACGGGTGGTTGCGGTCCACCGGGGACTTCAGGTATATGACCTCCTTGCGCGACGATACAGATTCCGCCAGCAGCTGGTCAAATTTCCCGGGAGGGCCGCTATGAACGTCAGCCGGTGACGGTTTCTTTGCCGACGGGTTGTGTATCTCATACGTGATGCGCGCGACCGCGGCTTCCTGGGACTCGTCTATAAGTATGACCTTGGCGTTCACGAACTTCGATATCTTGCTCACGGCCTCCCTGAATATCCTGAGCATCTCCTCCATATCGAGCGAGGCGCTCATCTTCTTCGTCACCTCGTAGAGGTCGAGTATGTCGTGCACCTGGTTCTGCAGCGAAACATTCAGGTCCTTCAATACTTTCAGTTCCGTCGTGAACTCGTCATATGAAGCGCGGGATTCGCTGTATGCGGCGTTCTTTCTCCTGAAGTACTCGTTGTACATCCTGTTATAATAGGCCGGGATGAGCGGCACAAGATTTATGAAAAGGACCGACGCGAGGTACGGCATCTCCGAACCCTTATTGAAGAGCAACGAAACGAGCGTGACCGCGCTTACCGACCCGGATATTATATACGCCGGGATGTAGCCGAATTCGAAGGCGACCGGCACTATAGCGATCACGGAAAGGTTTACGTTTAACAGGAAGAACGGGGCCTTATGGCTGAATATTAGGCTGTAGGCCGGGCGCACCAGCGCGAGGAACAGGAACAGGAAGAATATGCCCCTGCCTGAAAACAGCCATTTCTTAGGTTGCGCGTTTACGCCAGGCATATCTTGTTGCCTCCCCCCGTCTTCGCCTGATAAAGCGCGGCATCGGCGGACCTTATCAATTCGTCCCTTGCCACCGCATCATCGGGCAATGACGCGCATCCTATCGAGACCGTGACATGGGTATCGACCTGCCTCAATACGAATTTCTGGGACTCTATTTTTCTCCTGACGGCCTCGCCGAGGGCCCTCGCCTCGATCTTGCCTTTTCCGAACAGTATTATCACGAACTCTTCGCCGCCGTATCTTGCCGCGAGGTCCCCGAGCTCTATCGATGATTTAAGTATGTCGCCGATCGATTTCAGGACTATATCGCCCGCCGTATGCCCGTATTTGTCGTTATATCCCTTAAAACCGTCTATATCGAGCATCAACAGCGAGAGCGGCTGCCTGATCCTTATGGCCTTTAGGACGTCCTCGTCGAGCCTCTCCTTGAAATAGCGATGGCAATAGAGCCCCGTCAGCCCGTCGCTTATCGCGAGCTCTTCGATGCGGCGGTAGAGGCGCGCGTTCTCAAGCGCGATAGCCGCGAGGTCGGAAAGCGTGGTCAGCAGCCTCAGGTCATCGGATACGTACGCCTCGACATCCCTCGACTCGACCCTCAATATGCCTATCACCTTTTTCTGGGATATGAGCGGCGCTGCTATCACGGATTTGAATTCCCTCTTGAACTCTTCCGGCACGAGGTCGAGGTTGAACCTGAAATCCTTATCGGTGTCGGAGACGAGCAGCGGCTGCCTCTGCTTAAGCACCCACATATCGAAGATGTCGCCCTTTTTCGACTTGACGGAGAGCGTCCCTTCCTTGCTTCGCGCGGCCTTCAGCGCGAGCTCATGGGCATCCTCATCGACGAGGTACAATATGCACGCGTCGGACTTTTCCACAAGGTCAGATACATTCTCTATCACAATATCTATGACGCCCTCGAGCGAGAGCGTCGAGCTGAGCCTGCTCGTGAGGTCCTTTAAGGTGGCGTACCTTATGACCTTTTCTTTCAGCGCATCGTTCGTACCCTGCATGTAGGAGTATTCCGCCTGCAGCGCGTTGCGCTCTTCCTCGAGCGTGCCTATCTGCCTGTCGACCGACAGTATGTACGAGACCATGCTGTTCTTGAAGATCGTGACAAAAACACCCAGCGCGATGAACACTAATATCTGGATGTTCAGCCATTTGGCGTTTGTCACCAGGGTAACGAAAAGCGTAAGCACCGACGAAAGGGCGACATACGACCAGAGCCCCCATTCGCCGAACGCGAACCATGCGGTAAGTATGAGGAGGTTTATGAGGATAAGCAGGGACCCTACAACCCCGTATATCCAGTATTCTATGGGGTATTGGTGGCAGGCCGAGACAATAAGAGCGGACGTCAAGAGAAAACCTGCGACCGCAAGTATCCCTGAAAAGAGTTTCACTTTTTTCAAACTAGGCTATCGCTTTCTCAGTGTCCTTATCGAAGAAATGAACCTTGCTCATATCGAAGACGAGGTCGATATCGTGGTTGACCTCCGGCTTGTCGTGGCCTCCGACGCGGGCAGTGAACGACTGTTTGGGCGTTACCATGTGCAGGTAGACTTCCGAACCCATAGGTTCGACGACATCCACCCTGGCTGTCACTGTGTTCTCGGGCGGCGCTTCCTGGACGAAAAGCTTGTCGTAGATATCCTCCGGCCGTATGCCGAAAATGATCTCCTTGCCTTCATAGCACATAAGCTGGGGGACCATGTCATCGACCAGCTTTGCCTTGAAGGTTCCCTCATCAAAGTAGTACTTACCGTCGATCTTCAAGAGCCTTCCGTTGAGGAAGTTCATCGGGGGGCTTCCTATGAAACCGGCGACAAACTTGTTTACCGGCTTGTCATACAGCGAGATCGGGTCCGCGACCTGGTGCACGACGCCGTCCTTCATGACGACAATCCGGTTGCCCAGCGTCATGGCTTCGGTCTGGTCGTGCGTGACGTATATCATCGTCGACTGCAATCTTGTGTGAAGCTTGTTGATATCCGTCCTCATCTGGACGCGCATCTTGGCGTCGAGGTTGCTGAGCGGCTCATCAAACAAAAAGACGAGCGGTTTTCTCACTATCGCCCGTCCTACAGCTACCCTCTGCCTCTCGCCGCCTGACAGCTCTTTCGGGCGCCTGTTAAGGTACCTGGCTATACCGAGCGTCTGCGCCGCCTCCTTGACGCGCTGGTCTATCTCAGCTTTTGAGTATTTACGCAGGCGCAGGCCGAAAGCCATGTTCTCGTAAACGGTCATGTGCGGATAGAGCGCGTAATTCTGGAAGACCATCGCTATATCGCGGTCCTTGGCGGGGACGTCGTTGACGAGCTTGTCGCCGATGTATATCTCGCCCTCTGATATCTCCTCAAGGCCGGCTATCATCCTTAAGGTCGTGGATTTGCCGCATCCCGAAGGCCCTACAAAAACAACGAATTCCTTGTTCTCTATCCCCAGCGTAACGTCCGATACGGCCCTTACATTGCCGGAATAGACTTTTGAGACATGCCTGAGACTGACCTGAGCCATTTGGTCCTCCTTGAAGTGTATTTAAGTCAATGATACTACGGAAGTTAAATTAGGTCAAGTACTCTATTAGCTGGGCGATGCCCGGTTTCAGGCTCTTCCTGTGCATGATCATGTCCAGGAGGCCGTGCTCCAGGAGGAACTCCGAACGCTGGAAACCCGGCGGGAGCTTCTGCCTGATAGTCTGCTCGATGACCCTTGGGCCGGTAAAACCTATGAGGGCCTTCGGTTCCGCGACGATCACGTCCCCTAGCGAGGCGAAGCTCGCCATGATGCCTGCCATCGTAGGATTCGTAAGGACGGATATATAGGGCACCCCGGCCTCATGCAGTTTCGCTATCGCGGCCGATGTCTTTGCCATCTGCATAAGCGAGAAAAGCCCCTCATACATCCTCGCTCCGCCGCCGGACCCCGACACTATTACGAGGGGCAGGCGCAGGTTCGTCGCGAGTTCGGTCGCGCGCGCTATCTTCTCTCCCACGACCGATCCCATCGATCCCATTATAAAGCGCGAATCAGTGACTACTAATATGACCCTCTTGCCCTCGATCGAGCCCCTGCCGCTGATGCAGGCTTCGGTAAGGCCTGTCGCCAGCTGGTCCTCCTTGAGCTTATCCTCGTACGACCTCGGCCCCTTGAACAGCAGCGGGTCCATAGGCCTCAGCGCCCCGTCGCGTTCCTCGAAACTTCCTTCGTCCAGAAGCATCGCTATCCTTTCGGGCGCGGTAAGCACGAAATGATAATTGCATTTCGGGCAGACCTTCATGTTCTCCTCGAGGGCCTTATTGTATATGATATCTCCGCAATCCTCGCATTTGGTCCAGAGGCCTTCGGGGATCTCCTTCTTCTTCGCGACCTTCACAATCGTATATTTTGGTTTTCCGAACATTTTATTCGAACCTGTTTATGACGAGCCCTGACGGCGGTTTCGGGTAAAAATACGTGGTCTTATGGGGCATCCGTTCGCGGCATTTGACTATGTTGTAGATGTCCTTCAGCTCCGGCGGGTTCAGGAAGAACGATATCCTCTTGCCCGCGGATGCCGCCCACTTAAATGCCACCTCGGGATCCCTTGTGAACGTTATCGCCTTCTCGGCTTTCGCGCCTTTCAGCCCGAGGATCTTTTCAAAGATAAGGCGGTGCAATATGACGACATCCAGGTTCCTCCAGTATGGGGAATTATCCGAGCTTATCAGCCCGCTGGCATCCGCCTTTTTTAGCTTCAGGCAAAGGCAATCCCTTCCTCCGAGATAGACCCCTATCACATGCCGCCTACAGTCCTTCATGTAAGCGGACATACCTTTCCTGCCCCTGACTTTGACCATATCGAAATATCTGCATATTTTGGCGGAATTTTCCAGGAAGCCGGCCGCGGATACGCCTTCCAGCATGCGGTGTGTCGGGAGTATCGCGAGCCCCTTCGGGTCGGACGTCGCGAAATACATCATCACATAACCCTTCGCTGCGCTCAGGGCGCTGCGGCTGTCTTTCGCTGCGCTCAGGGCCTTGTACTCTAGCGCGACCTCGTAGCGGTGGTGGCCGTCCGCGATAAGCGCCTTCTTTTTCGCCATGAGCTTCTCGAGGCTTTTTATCGCGCGCGGGTCCGTCATGCGCCATACCTTGTTCCTTGTGCCGTCGAATACCACGTCTATGGCCGGCTTCGACCTCTTCGCCGCGCCCCTAAGTATATCCATTATCTTATTGTTATCGTCAAATACGATCGAGAATATCGGGCTCAGGTTCGCGCCGGTCTCCCTCATCAGATCCAGCCTGTCAAGTTTTGGCCCCTTAAATGTGCGCTCGTGCGGCAGGAAACCTTTCGTGCGGTCCTCCTCTAGCTTCGCCAGCGATATGAACCCGAGCCTCGCCTTCTTCCTGCCGTCGATTGTGTATTCCTGGCTGTAGACATAGACGGAGGCATCGCTGTCCCTCACGAGGACATCGCCGCAGATCCATTCCTCGAGTAAACGCCCTGCCCTTGTATACCTGTTATCTTTTGAATTGTCGCCCTTGAATTTCTTTCCGAGGTCGAGACGGATAAAATTATTCGGATGGGAGCGGTAATACGCTTCCTGCTGCTTGCTGTTGATTACGTCGTAAGGCGGGGTGATGACCTTAGAGAGTTTTCCTACCGTCCGGGTATCATACCTGTAGCCGTTGAAGGGTTTTATTATCGTCATTTTTTTATAAGGCCCACTATAAGCGCTCCGAGGGAATCAAAAAACACGTCGATAATGGTGCAGACCCTGCCAGGGACGAATAGCTGGTGGATCTCATCCGATGCGCCGTATAGGACTGTGCAGGATACGGCGATCATAACCATCGTCCTGCGCGGCATTCCCGCGTAACTTCCCTTCAAGGCCCGCATAAGCAGGAAACACAACCCGCCGTACTCGACCGTGTGAAGGAATTTATCAAGCTGCGGGATCTGCGTCTCCGGTAGCGGATGTTCCATCGCTGAACCGATAAAGATTATAACACAATATGCTATGACAGGAAACCAAAAAAACAGGAAACTGCGGATATGGGAGGCCTTCACCTGAAGAAGCTCTTTAACTTCCTGATGAACAAAGCCGCCTTCGGAAAGGTCTCTTCTCCCGAGGATTTCGCGAATTCTTTCAGCAGGCGCCTCTGGGCCTCATTGACCACCGTGGGTGTCTCGACCAGCACGCGCACATGTTCGTCGCCCCGGACGCCGGAATGCACGTCGGCTATCCCTTCGCCCCTGAGCCTGAATATCTTGCCGCTCTGCGTGCCGGAGGGGACCTTCATTTTAACTTTATTCTTTAGCGTCGGCACCTCGACCTCGGTCCCGAGCGCAGCGTCGATCATCGAGATAGGCACCTCGCAGATTATGTCGCTGCCGTGGCGCTCGAAGATCTCATGCGGCCTTACATATACGAGGACATACAGGTCGCCCCGCTGGCCTCCGCGCAATCCCGCTTCGCCTTCGCCCGCGACGCGCAGCCTCATGCCGCTTTCTATGCCGGCCGGTATCTTTACCGTTATCTTCCTGTCTACGACGGTCCTGCCGGTGCCCCTGCACTTCGGGCACGGCTTGGTTATCATGCTTCCTTCCCCGCCACATTTGTCGCACGCGCGAGAAAAGAGCATGAATCCCTGGGATGACTGGACCTGCCCCGATCCGCCGCATTTTGTGCATGTCTGGCGGCTCGAGCCCGGCGCGGTACCCTCGCCCTTACAGCCCTGGCACATCTCATGCCGCGGCACGACAAATTCTTTTGAGGTCCCGAAGGCCGCCTCGATAAAACTTATCTCGAGGTCGAACTGCAGGTCCGATCCGCGGCGCCTCCCGCCGGCGCCCGATTGCCTGCGCCCGCCGAAAACACCGCCGCCGAATATGCCGCCAAGTATATCCTCAAGGTCGACGCCGCCCATGCCGAGGTCCTCGAATATGCTCGAGAAATCGGCGCCGCGGTAGATATCCTCGCGCGTGTAGCGCGAATCTATGCCCTCATGGCCGAACTGGTCGTACTGCGCCCGCTTCTGCGGGTCCGACAGGACGGCATAGGCCTCGGA
>JAQUSA010000117.1 GCA_028715315.1 Candidatus Omnitrophota bacterium
CTGCTTTCCCCGGCGATTATGCCCCTGCCCCTTGACCTCGCCTGCACGCACTCCAGCGAACCGCTCGACTCATCGTAAAGGTACACGAATATCGAATCGAACATCAGGTCGTCAAGCAGCGCCTTCAGGCTCATCTTCAGGGTCTCCTCAAGTCCCGCCTCGAACTGGAAGAATGTCCTCACGACACCCTGGAGCATGCCCATATGCCTTTCCGCCCTTCTTAAGTCCTCTCTCTGCTCATCCATATTTTATCGATATCCCGTCATAAAGATAACAGGTAGTCTACCTCTTCCGCGTATTTTTTCGCTTCAGCGGCCAGGAAGTCGCCGCTGTACCTGCGCTGCTTAATGCCGTCAAGGATCTTGCCCATGAAATCGGTCAATATGAATTCTATACTGCCCCACATGTCTACCTGGGCATAGCTCTTTCCGTAGTTCTTGTACGTTTCAATAAGGACCTGCTGGTTCGGCGTGCCTTCGTAGAAGAGGCTTGCGAACGCCTCTATTCCCGACGGGAGCAGCCCTATGGACTTATATTGCCTTACCTGGAACTCCTTTGAGGCGAGGAATTTAAGGAACTGCCATGCCTCGGGCTTATTCTGAGAATATGAGGATATAGCGAGGTTGCTGCCTCCGAGGAAACTGAATCGTCCCCCCGGGCCGGCCGGCAGGAACGCGACGCCGAACTTATCGATATCCTCCGAATCCCTTAATGACGTAGGCGCCTCGAAAAAACCGGGTATGAAGCTCGGCGCGGCGAAAGGCCCGGCTATTATCATCGCGAATTTCTTGAGCACGAAAAAATCGTACGTGGGATAGTACGGCACTTTCCTGTCCCTTATCGGGGCTATATCCCTGTCCATGAGGTCAAAATAATATTTCATGCCCTTGACCGCATTTTCAGAGCAGAACGCCGCGCTGAAACCGTCGGGTGTAAGGAAATCCCCTCCTCCTGACCAGACCCACGGCGCTATTTCATGCAGCAGGCCCGAATCCTTTATATCCCCGACGCCCAAAGGCCCTGCAAAATTATCGTCTTTGCCTTTAAGCTCCGACAGCGCGAGGCACGCCTGCGTGAACGAGTCCCATGTTTCGAGCGATCTTGCTGTGAGGCCGGCCTTTTCGAATAGGTCTTTCCTGTAGAATATCATGCGGGCATCGGCAGACCACGGCAATGCCATGACCTTGCCGGAATTCTTTATCTCGCATGTGGCCCATGCCGCAGGATAGAACGAGTTCTTCAGTTTTCCGTCGGTTACCTCTTTCGTGAGGTCGGCCAGCGCGTTTATCGCGGCGAGGGTCCTTGTCCACGTATTGCCTATGAGGAATACATCGGGGAGCTGCCTGGATTTGGCGGCGGTCACGATCTTCTTCCATGCCAGGGACCAGGGTATCACTGAGCAGTCAATTTTAATTCCGGGATGCAGTTTTTCAAAAGAGGATATCTCTTCGCCGATTATCTGGCTAGTCTCATATCCCCCGACAGGCATCACCCAGAATTTTAGATAGGTTGCCTTCTGCATAATCTGGATTATACCGCCGGGTTGATTAAAGTCAAACCATAATGTATAATCGGTCACTATTGGCGGATTGATAAGGGCTTTTATAGCGATAGAACTGTCGGATGAGGCTAAGGCCGAAGCTTATGCCGAAGCCCGCACCGTAGCGCGTGCCGTCCAATCATCTCTGAAGGCTGGGAATGCCGGCATAAAATGGGTTTCAGAGGATAATATCCACCTTACCCTCAGGTTCCTCGGGAATACCGATGAAGAGACGTTGTCCCGCGCGGCATCGGTACTTGAGGGCATCGCGGCCGGATCGGGGCCCTTCCCGGTACGGCTTAAGGGCCTGGGCTCGTTCCCCCAGGGCTTTTCTTCACCCACGGTGGTATGGGCCGGCTTGAGCGAGGGCGCCACGGAATCCGCGCAGCTGTCGGAAAGCATCGGATCGGCCCTGGTTGGCCTGGGTATACCCAAAGAGGGCAGGCACTTCTCCCCGCACATAACGCTCGGAAGGGTAAAGAGCGGCAGGAATTCTGATAAGCTCAGGAAGGCAATAGAGTCATCGACGTTCACGGCATCATCAATAACGACCGTGGACCATATCACGCTGTTCAGGAGCGCCCTTGCTCCCGGCGGGCCCGTCTACACGCCTATTTCGATAGCGCGATTATCGCTGCCCTGACTATGATATTAGCATAAATACCGGCTATCACGTCATCCAGGACCACCCCTACGGGGCTTGGCGCGCGTTCCGCCATTTTCACCGGGAAGGGCTTGAAGATGTCGAATATCCTGAAGAGCACGAAGGCCGATATCACATAGGCGGGCTTTAACGGCACGAAAATGAGCGCGATCATCATTCCTATCGCCTCGTCGATGACTATCCTGCCGGAGTCCCTCTTGCCGAACAGTATCTCGGCGCGCCTTACCGTCAACATCGCGAGGATTATCAGCAAGGACAAGGAAGACAGGTAAACGCCCTTGTCGAAGCTGACTGCCAGCGCGAACAGCAGGCCCGCGGCAGACCCTGCCGTACCCGGCATGCGCGGGACATATCCCGCATAGAAAAATGTGGCGACCATCTTTACGACCGTCTTCAAGACAGTAATTTCCTGTTCTTGAGGAAAAATGATATGCCGGACGTAAGCGTCAATCCGACCGTTACGAGCATCACGACGAATATGAGGTTCTTTATCCAGATCTCCGTATCCGGGTTCCAGAACGCCAGCGCCTTGCCCGCTTCCCTGAACATCAGGAATATAAGTATCATAAAGATGGCTATCATCTGTGAGACAGTTTTGTGCTTACCTGCCTCTTCCGCCTCGATGACCTTTCCCTTCGTGAGGGCGAATATCCTTAAGCCGGTCACAGTGGCCTCCCTCGCTACTATTATCAGGACGGTCCATGCGGGTATCAGCTTAAGCTCGACGAAGGCGAGAAATGCCGACAGGACAAGTATCTTGTCCGCTATCGGGTCCATAAGTTTTCCGAAGTCCGTGATGCTGCCTTCTTTTCTCGCGAAATACCCGTCATAGTAATCGGTCAATGCGGCCGCGAGAAAAGTCAGGAACGCGAAATATTCGGCGCCGGGCCATCTCGCGAAGACAAAATACATGAAGACGAATGTGAGGAAGATCCTCGATATCGTAAGCTTATTTGATATGTTCATTTATTGGCTATCTTCATTATGAACCCGTCTATCTCCTTCGCGCTCGACATCTGGGGCACGCCGAAACAGCTGTTCATGTCCCAGTCCACGCTGTTCAGCGACGCCCTGAATTTTCCGGACGTCTTGTCGAATTGGTACATCTTCTTCACATGGGTCCAGTAGCGCTTCGAGGAGACCTGCCCCTTGTAGGATACGATAGCCTCAAAATAGTAATATTTCGCGGATGGCGACAGGGCCTTGAAGCTCGGCTCCTTCATGAATGTGCCGGGAGCTATGAATCCCATAGAACTCAGCCCCTCTATCCTCTCGTCGACCCATTTCTTGTCGGCCGCGGCAGGTTTCGACCTGTCCGCTTCCGAGGTAAGATAATACCTTGCGGAAACATTTGACGCGGGCGTCTTGCCGGTATTGTTTATTATTATGTAATTGCCGAAATAGACATTCTTGTTCTCGCCGTCATTTATCTGCACGGGGTCTATCATGTCCACCGATATATACGGCCTGATATTGATCTCCTTCATATCCTGCGCGTACCTGAGGTTCCAGATAAAAAGGACCGCTATCACCGGCACTGAGACGGCTAAGATCTTGTAGTAATACTGGCGCACGAAACGCACCGGCAGCCATATACAATAATATACGACCTTATCATCGAATATCTTTTCGGCTTCCTTCCAGTCCCTCATCGGGTCCGCCGGCAATCCCTTATTGCGGTTCTCGGCATAAACGATCTCGGCGATCTCGCTGATCCTCTTTTCCCTGTTAATGCTGTCGTTCAAACCGGGCATTACTTCCTCCTTTGTACCTTTTCTGCGACCAGGTCGTATTCGTAACCGTCTACGATCCTGGC
>JAQUSA010000118.1 GCA_028715315.1 Candidatus Omnitrophota bacterium
CATCTAGTAAGTCTACCCTAATTACCTGCCTAATTCAAGGGCAAATAAAACCCGGTTTTAACGCCGGCCGAGCGAAACTTCGACGAGATGAACTTTCCTGTCCTTAAACGGAGGGATTATATTGCCGTTTATCTTCTTGCCGTCGACCTTTATCTCCCTGACCCCGTGCGATACGTGGTTCGGGTCGGAGACCGTTATCTTATATACCGCGCCGCGGAATTTCCTTGTCATCTCGAACCCGCCCCAGGACTTCGGTATGCACGGGTCTATCAACAGGCCTTCAAGCACCGGCCTTACGCCAAGGAGCCAGTTCGTGCCGGCCCTGCAAAGCCATGCCGCCGAACCGGTGTACCAGGTCCAGCTGCCGCGGCCGTAATTGACCGAATCGGGCCCGTCAGAATTGCCCGGAGTGACGTAGGGTTCCGCCTTATAATGGTCTATGTCCCCGGTCCTGTTCGGCGGGCATATCTTGCTGTAAAGGTCGAAGGCGAGTTCCGGATTTTTCCTCAGGGACTCGGCTATGACCGCCCATGTCGCGGCATGCGTATATACGCCGCCGTTCTCCCTTACGCCCGCGGCGTAACGGCTGATATAGCCGATCTTCCGGTTCGGCTCGGAGAATGCCGGATAGAGGAGTATCGCGCCGTAATCCCTGTATATGTACTTCTTGCAGGAATCCATTGCCTTCTTTATGCGCTCCTCGGTCCCTGTCCCGGCAATGACAGCCCATATCTGCGCATTCAGGAATATTTTACCTTCCTTGCACTTTGAGCTTCCGACCAGGGAGCCGTCGTCGCATGTGGCCCTCCAGTACCATTCGCCGTCCCAGGCATACTTGTTTATCGCGTTCTTCAGGTCCGCGAACTTCTTGAGGTATTTTTTCGCGGCCGGCTTATTGTTGACGCTCTTGCTCGACAGGACTTCCTCGGACCATCTCTTTATGATATCCGCGAAGAAGTGCGCCATCCATATCGATTCGCCCTTGAATTTCACGCCGACAAAGTTCATGCCGTCGTTCCAGTCGCCCTCTCCGATAAGCGGAAGCCCGCGCTTGGAGAACCTCGAGAGGACCTTCTTCAGGGATCGCTCGCAATGCTCGAGAAGCGTCGCTGTGCCGCCGTCCGCGAATTTCACCTTCTCCTTGAGTATGCCGAAATCGGCGGTCTCCTCTATATAGCTCAGCGTCACGAACACGAGCCAGAGCAGGTCGTCTACCTTCTTGGTCCTCGGGCCCCACTCGGCCAGCGTATGCCACCAATGGTATACGGTGCCGTCCTTGAACTGGTGCGCGGCGTGGAGCAGTATCTGTTTCTTGGTAAGCGATGTGTCCAGCGGGAGGAATATCTGGCTGTCCTGGAGTTGGTCCCTGAACCCGTACGCGCCGCTCGACTGGTAATACGCGCAGCGCCCCCAGATCCTTCCGGAGATGGCCTGGTATTTCAGCCACGTGTTCGTCATTATATTCATAGCGTCATCCGGCGTCTTTATGATAAGCCCCGAGAGCATCTCCTCCCAGAACTTCTTCACTTCGGAAAGCGCTGCGTCGACGTTCTTCACGATGGAATATTTTCCGATGGCCTTGGCGTCCCTGGCCCTGCCCTGGCTCATTCCGAGCATGAAGACTACGTCCTTGGACTCGCCGGGATTGAGCTCCACGTTGACCTGGAGGCTCGCGATAGAATCGTTCCACCTGCCGGTCGTGTTGGTAAGCACGCCCTTCTCGACCGCAGCCGGGTCGGCCATCGTGCGGTACATGCCGATGAAGTTATCCTTGTCGCCCTCGTAGAACTCGGGCTCCACTGACGACGCGAAGAACGCCTCGCAAGGCCACTCGCTGATTATCTGGCCCTCCAGCATCAGCTGTTTCCTCTTTATGCCGTAGAGCGCGCGCAGGTCCTTCTCGTATTCCGTTCCTATGAAAGTCTTGTGGAACTCCCTGTGCGTGTCATCCTTGTTACCGAGAAGCCACTCGAAATACGTGAACATCGACAGCGATTTCACGGTATCCGATTCGTTCTTCAGCGAGACCTTCCACAGCTCAAGCTGTTCGCCGCGCGGCGCGAACATCGTGACGGCCGAACTTATCCCCCTGTATTTTGCGGATAGGACCGTATAGCCGAGGCCGTGCCTGCATTCGTATTTTTCAAACTCGCGGCAGACGGGCTTCCACCCCAGCGACCAATGGTCGCCGCTCTCCCTGTCCTTCACGTATATGTACTTGCCCCACTCGTCGCGGGCCAGGTCCTGCTCCCAGCGGGTTATCCTCGCGAGGTTCGAATTCTCCCACCACGAGAAGCCGCCGCCGGACTGCGACACGACGAACGCCCATGAACCGTTCGAGATGACGTTCACCCATGGCTTGGGAGTGTCCGGCCTTGTTATAACGTACTCCTTGCCGTCATCGGTAAAATAGCCGTAATCGTTTTGGAATTTCATCTTACCGTATTATTTCCCTTCGTTAAATAGTTCATTGGCCTTCGGCACTATAGCGTCAACCGCATCCTGTACGGACTTCAGCCCGTTGAACATCAGGTCGAATTCCGGGTATATATATAGGTCGCGGATCTCGCGCCACTTTGAGTGGAACGGATCGTATACCGTCATCTTGACGGCTTCGTTGAGCATCTTCTTGTTGAGCGGCACACTGGTGCTGAGCGCAAAATGCTCGCCCTCGGCTATCTTCTTGTTGGCCGGCTGCGCCAATCCCGAATCCGCCAGCATGATCTGCCCTTCGTCTCCGCTTAATGCCTTCAGGACTTCCCACGCCTCGTCGGGATATTTTGTGGACTTCAGTATCCCGTAGCCGGTCCCGCCAGTCGCGAATTTCCTTATTCCGTTCGGGCCTTTCGGGAACATCGCCACGTCCCAGTCGAAATCCTTGACCTTCTTGACTATCGGGGTCTCCCATATCCCTGAATGGAACATCGCGACCCTCTGCATCATGAACATCTGTATGACGCCGAGGCCCTGGTTGCGGAACGTGTTAGAGGTCGGGGATACCTTATATTTTTGGGAGAGGTCGACCAGGAACTGCAGGCCTTCCTTCGATTCCTTGGAACCCAACAGGCACTTCGTGGGCTTCTTTACGCTGTCCACCATCTTTCCGCCGTTGGACAGCACGAAGTTCGGCCACATGTCACTGTAGAAACCGTACTGCGTGACCTTGCCGTCCTTGTCGACCTTGGTCAGCTTCTTCGCCTTTTCGAGAAGGTCGTTCCAGTCCCAGTTGTCATTCGGATAAGGCAGCCCTGCCTCGTCAAATAACTTCTTGTTATAATAAATGCACGCCATCGGGGCCGTATCCCGCGGGATGGAGAGGACTTTCCCGTTCACCGTATACCTGTCTACCACTTCCGGGAAGAAATCGCCCAGGTTGAATGAGCTGTCCTTCTGAACGTAAGGGCTCAGGTCGAGGAAGACATCCTTATCCGCGAAGGACACGAACATGTTGACCTCCGACGCGATGATATCCGGCGCGGCGCGCCCGGCTATCTCCGTAAGAATCTTGCTGACGTAGCTTCCAAACGGTATATGCTCGAGTTTTACCTGTATTTCCGGGTGGGATTTCTGCCAGTTGTTGAGCGTGGCGGTTATTATCTCGATCTCTTCGGGGCTGCCCCAGAAGGCCACCTTGACAGGCACCCTCTTCGGCTTGCCGCCGGCCTGCTGTTGCCCGCATCCCGCCATCTGTAATACAAAGGCGAGGACGACAAAACACGCCAATAACCTCTTTAAGCCTTTCATCACAAAGCCTCCTGTTTTTAGGCGTTCATGAAAATCCTCTGCAAGACAAGGCAGGCCGCGCCCATCGAGACTGCACTATGTCCGAGCCTTGCAGGTACTATCCTGAGGTTCCTTATGTTCTCCTCGCGCGACCAGGAATGTATGGTCCTCTTGACGGCATCCATGAAAAGCGATCCCGCCTGCTCGACCCCTCCTCCCATCACGACGACTTCAGGGTTCAGGAGATTAACGAGGAACGCTATCTTCTTCCCCA
>JAQUSA010000011.1:0-13271 GCA_028715315.1 Candidatus Omnitrophota bacterium
GTCAGTTTCAGCTTTCCGTCCTTGAACTCATAGGCGCCCTTGACTTCCCTTATCGGGTCATAACTTATTATGGAGCCGGAGGTGCTGAAATCCCCGCTCACGGATTCGAGCCTGTTTCCGGCGCCGTAGTTCAGTTTCCCGTTTATCATATAGTTCGACATCACGTCGAACCCGAAGACTTTCAGGTGGTTCGCATTGATCTCCAGCGAGAAATTCGGAAGCTTTGAGAGATTGCCCGATATCCCGAGCCTGCTCACCTCTCCCATGGCGGTGGCGTTGCCCTTATCGTCTTCGGGAAAGAGGTCAAAGCTGAAACCCTTGTCCGCCGTCTGGAGCAGCCCGTTAAGCATGAACGTCGGCCCGAACCTGAAATTATTGAACGCGACCATGCCTTCGGATGCCGCTATATTACCGGCAAAATTCAGGTTCGTCCTGTCGAGCGCATCCAATGAGCCGCGTATGAATATCTTTTCGAACGCGCCGTCTATCTGCACTCTCAGGGCGTAATCACGGCCTTTTATCGTGCCTTCAAGCTTCACGGACGAACGCTCTATCGGAAACCCTATCCTGCCGCGCCCCGAAAACCCCTGGCCCAGGATGCTTGCGCTGACGCTGCGGGACTCTATGCCGCTCTTGTCCACCTTGAAATTCCCGCTCATCCCGGATATCACCGGCATATTCTGCGCGTTAAAAAAAGAACCGTCCTTTACCGAGATCACCGTCTCTTCCCATGCCTGCTCGAAGACCTTCGGTATGAGGTATTTGATGTCCTTGTCCGGGAAGAAGACCTTCGGGGACACTACGGTTATCCTGTCGAGCGTATCGTATCTTCCGAGAGCGGCGTCCCATAGCCTGTAATCAAGTTCTATCGTGTCGGCCAAGAAAAAGAGTTCCTTCGGCGTGCCTGCCGCGCCGGATGACGCGGGGATATACAGCTTCACATCCTTCAGTATGATACCGCGGAAGACCCCGCCCTCAAGCCCGCCTATCTCGCCTTCAAGCCCTATCTTGTCCCTGATAAGCTCGAGCGAAGTCTCCTTGAACCCGGAAAAGAACACCCTTCCCTGCATGTCCAGGAAATAAAGGACGGCAAGTACGACCAACCCCGCAATTATAATGACCGGGTTCGGCCTGTGCCTTCTCATTCGAAGATAAGATGGTCGACTTTAGCGCTTACTTTCACCGTCCTGCCCCTCTTGATCCTTGCGGAGATGATCTCCTCGGCAAGCGGGTCCTCCAGGAAGCGCTGTATGGTCCTCTTGATAGGCCGCGCCCCGTAGACCGGGTCGAAACCTTTTTCTATGAGGAAGTCCGTCGCTTCCTTGCTGAGATCGATTATTATCTCGTGCTGTTCCTTCAGGCGGTCCTTCACTTCGGCGACCTCGAGGTCAACGATCTTATAGAGGTCTTCCTTCGTAAGCGGCCTGAACACTATTATATCGTCTACCCTGTTAATGAACTCGGGCTTGAACGTCTTCTTCACTTCGTCGAGCAGCTTCGCCTTCATCGTCTGGTAGGTCATCTCTTCCTTGTCGGTCTTGAAGCCGAGCGACCCCTGTTTCTTGAAAGTCTCGGCGCCGATGTTCGAAGTCATTATCAGTATCGTGTTCTTGAAATCGACCCTGCGGCCGAACGAATCGGTAAGCCGCCCTTCCTCGAGCACCTGCAGCAGCACGTTGAATACGTCGGGATGCGCTTTTTCTATCTCATCGAGCAATATGACCGAATACGGGCGGCGGCGCACCTTTTCCGTCAACTGGCCGCCTTCTTCGTACCCGACATATCCCGGCGGGGCGCCGACAAGGCGCGAAACGTTGAATTTTTCCATGTACTCCGACATATCTATCTGCGTTATCGCTTCCTCGTCGCCGAAGATGAGCCCCGCGAGCGCCTTTGCGAGCAGCGTCTTTCCTACGCCGGTCGGCCCGAGGAATATGAACGAGCCTATCGGCCTCTTCGGGTCCTTGAGCCCCGCGCGCGAGCGCCTTACCGCATTCGCGATAGCGTTTATCGCCTCATCCTGGCCTATGACGCGCTGGTGCAGCTGTTCTTCCATCTTCAGCAGCTTCTCGCTCTCTTTCTCTTCCAGTTTCACTATCGGTATGCCCGTCCATTTCGCGGTTATCTCGGCAATGTCCTCTTCGGTCACGCGCGGATACGCCTCGGCCTTCTGCTTCGACCATTCCTTGCGCACCTTCTCGAGCTGTCCCTTCAGTTCCCTTTCCTGGTCGCGCAGGCCGGCGGCCTTTTCGAAATCCTGGCCCTTGACCGCCGCTTCCTTCTCCTTCCTGACGTGTTCCATCTGCTTCTCGACCTCTTTTATGTCGGGAGGAGTGGTCATCACGTTCAGGCGTGCGCGGGAACCCGCTTCGTCTATGAGGTCGATCGCCTTGTCGGGCAGGTACCTGCCCGATATATACTGGTCGGAGAGTTTCGCGGCCGCGATAAGCGACTCATCGGTGAATTTGACCTTATGGTGCGCCTCGTACTTATCGCGCAGCCCTTTTAATATCTCGATCGTCTCGTCCACGCTCGGAGGTTCGACCATTATCGTCTGGAACCTGCGCGCGAGCGCCGCGTCTTTCTCGATATGTTTCCTGAACTCGTCGAGCGTCGTTGCGCCGATGCACTGTATCTCGCCGCGCGAGAGCGCGGGCTTCAATATATTCGACGCGTCGATCGCGCCTTCCGCGCCGCCGGCGCCGACGAGCGTATGAAGTTCATCGATGAATATTATTATGTTCTCGGAACGCTTTATCTCGTCCATGACGGCCTTTATGCGCTCCTCGAACTGCCCCCTGTATTTCGTGCCCGCGACCATCAGCGCGAGGTCGAGTATCACGACCCTCTTATCGCGCAATATCTCCGGGATATCCCCCTTGATGACCTTCTGCGCGAGCCCCTCGACGATAGCGGTCTTTCCGACGCCCGCCTCGCCCAGGAGCACCGGGTTGTTCTTCGTCCTTCTGGACAATATCTGTATCACGCGCTCTATCTCGTCCTTCCTGCCGATCACCGGGTCGAGCTTGCCTTCGCGCGCGAGCGCGGTAAGGTCGCGGCCGAACGCGTCCAGCGACGGGGTCTTCGTCTTCGCCTGCGCCTGCTGCTGGGTGAATCCGGGGGTCGCCGAGCCCAGGAGCGACATCACTTCCTGCCTTACCTTGTTCAGGTCGAGCCCTAGGTTCGTGAGGACCTGGCTTGCCACGCCCTCGCCTTCGCGGATGAGGCCGAGCAAAAGATGCTCGGTCCCGATATAGTTATGCCCGAGGTTGCGCGCCTCGTCGGTCGCGAGCTCGATCACCTTCTTGGCCTTCGGCGTGAAAGGTATGTCCCCGGAGACAACGGTCGGCGGGCCTGGCTGGACTATCTTCTCGACCTCGAGGCGTATCGCCTCGAGGCTCAGCCCGAGGTTCTGCAGGACCGCAGCGGCAACACCCTCGCCCTCTTTTATGAGCCCGAGAAGTATATGTTCAGTGCCTATGTAGTCGTGGTTAAACCTTTTGGCCTCTTCCTTCGCGAGGATTATGACCTTCCTCGCCCTTTCGGTAAACCTCGAGAACATGTTCATCGTGTCCTGCCTCCCGGAGATTAATCTTTTAGGTTGAACTTCTGCGAAATAAAATCCGCCCTGACGGCATCCCTCTCTTCCGCTGACAGCTGCTTGCCTTCTTTCTTCTGCAGGTGCGCGGGCTGTATCTGTATAAAAAGGCCGTTGAGCATGTCGCGGTCGACGCCCTTAATTATTCCGAGGTCCGCCCCAAGCCTTATCGTCGACAGGAGGTTGAGCGCCTCTTCGGTGCTTATCAGCTTGGCGTTCTTCAGCTCCTCGAGGGACCTCGTCATCCTGTCCTCCAGGAGCAGCCTCTGGTTCGCGAATACCGCGTCCCTCGCCGCGTTCTCCTGGTCGATTATCTGCTTTATCATCCTTCCGAGATTATCGACCATGTCCTCCTCGGGATGCCCGAGGGTGACCTGGTTCGATATCTGGAAAAAGTTCCCGTAAGATTCGGTCCCTTCGCCGAAGAGCCCGCGCGCGGTCATCCCGAGCTTCCCTATCGCCTGTATTATCCTGCCGGACTGCTTTGTCATTACGAGCGCCGGGAGGTGGACCATGCATGACGCGCGAAGCCCCGTGCCGATATTCGTAGGGCAGCATGTCAGGTAACCGGCTTCCGGAGAATACGCGAAATCCAGGCGCTGCCCGAGCTCCTCATCGATCCTGTCCGCGAGCTTCCAGGTATCCCTCAGGTTCAGGCCGGACTGAAGTACCTGTATCCGCAGGTGGTCCTCCTCGTTGACCATGATGCTGATTATCTCTCGGTCGCTTATAAGGACGGCTTTATGCTCGGGGCGGAACGCATGCTCCCTGCTCACAAGATGCCTTTCTATCAGCATCTGTTTCTCAATGCTGTCGAGTTCGCCCATCCTGAGGAACAGCGCGCCTTTAAAATGATCTATGCTGCAATAGGCGCTTTTAAAATCCTCTATGACGCCTTCAAGCTGCCCGGCATCGGCCCAGTGCGGGAACGGGTATTTATCAATGTTGCGCGCAAGCCTGATGCGCGATGACATCACTATATCCGAATCAGGCCCCGAGCCCTTGAGCCATTCGCCCGTGCCGTCCCACAGGTCATCTAGGGTCATCATTTACCCCCGGGATCCTTCTCCAGGTCACGTATCTCGTCGCGCAGCCTTGCCGCTTCCTCGAACTCTTCCGTATCTATCGCGCGCTGCAACTTACGCTGCAGGGTTTGGCGCAGGCCAGGCGCTTCCGGGTCCTTCGTCTTTCCCGTGTGCCTGGTCGAGCCGTGTATGCGCTTTATCAGCGGCAGGAGGCTCTTCCTGAAAGCAAGGTAGCAATCGCCGCACCCGAACTTTCCTATCTTCTGGAATTCCCCGAACGTCATGCCGCACTTTTTGCACCTCAGCGGGGCGCCGCCGTCCGCCGCGGCGTCGGGATCCGCAGATCCCGCGTCGCTTATGCTCGCGAGGAAATCGGCAATGCTGAAGTGCTGCTCCATCTCGACTCCCTTCTTCTTCGCGCAGGCGTCGCAAAGCTGGAGCTGTTTCACTTCTTCGTTGATGATCTCGGTAAACTCGACCGTGGCATCATTCTTGCCGCAGATCTGGCAAAGCATCAGAACCTCACGCCGTCGACTTTCGTAAGTTTATGGAATTCGCTAATGAGCTTAGCCGTCATTTTCCCGGGCTTGCCGTCGCCGATCTTGCGCCTGTCCATCCTGACGACTGGTATGATCTCGGCCGCGCTTCCGGTAAGGAACATCTCGTCGGAATTAAAGAGGTCATACCTAGTAAGGACCTCCTCTTTGATCGGGATCTCCTTCAGGTGCGCTATATCGATGACCGCGCCGCGCGTGATGCCGCGCAGCACGCCGCTATGGATCGGGGGCGTATAAATAACGCCGTCCTTGATCATGAATATGTTGTCGCCCGTGCATTCCGCGACGTATCCTTCGGAATTCAGCATGACGGCTTCCTCGACGCCCGCGTTGATCGCCTCGACCTTCGCGAGGATGTTATTCAGGTAGTTAAGCGACTTGATCTGGGGATTGACCGACTCATGGATGTTCCTCTGCGTCGAGATCGTCACGATCTCGAGGCCCTTCTCGTATAGTTCCTGAGGATAGAGCTTGCACTTGTCCGTTATGACTATGACGGTCGGCTTGCCGCACTTCCTCGGGTCGAGCCCGAGGTCACCGTAACCGCGCGTGACGACGAGCCTGATATACGAGTCCTTCATCCTGTTCTCCCTGAGCGTCTTCTTGACCGCCTCGGTCATATTTTCCTTGGACATCGGGATATCGAGCATTATCGCATGGGCGGACTGGTAAAGCCTGTCGATATGCTCCTTGCATTTGAAGATAAGCCCGTCATATGTGCGGATGCCCTCGAAGACGCCGTCGCCGTAGAGCAGGCCGTGGTCGAAGACCGAGACCTTCGCGTCCTCTTTCGAGTAAAACTTCCCGTTAATGTAGATTTTCAGTCCCATGGTAATGATCTCCTGATTATTATACTATTGCCCCGTCCCTTATCTGCACGACCCTGCGGGCAGCTTTCGCTATCTCGGCGTCGTGGGTCACCATAATAAGTGTCATTTTACGCTTTTTATTCAATTCCCACAACAAATCAATTATATTCCTTCCGGCGCCTGAATCGAGGTTCCCTGTGGGCTCGTCGCAGAGCAGGAGCTCCGGCTCGTTGGCCAGCGCGCGCGCGATGGCGACCCTCTGCTGTTCGCCCCCGGAAAGCTGCCCGGGTTTATGGCGCATCCGGTCTTCAAGCCCGACGGCCTTTAACAGTTCCGCCGCCTTTACACGGCCGGCCTTTCCGCCTTTGCCCATGATCAGCATCGGGAGCAGCACGTTCTCCAGCGCGTCGAACTCCGGAAGCAGGTGATAGAACTGGAAGACGAAACCAATCTTTTCGTTCCTGATCCTCGAGCGCTCGGTATCGGAGAGCGAGAATATCGGTTTGCCGCCTATGCTTACCTCTCCTGCCGTCGGGATATCGAGCCCTCCCAAAAGGTGGAGCAGCGTCGACTTGCCCGCGCCGGAAGGGCCCAGAAGCGCGAGCACTTCGCCCCTGTCGACACGCAGGTTGACGCCCTTAAGGACTTCGAGCTGCTTTGCGCCGTTGCTGTAGACCTTGCGCAGGCCCTTGGCTTCTATCATATCATTCGTACCTCAAAGCGTCCACCGGATTGAGCCGGGAAGCTTTCCACGCCGGATAGATGCAGGCGAGCAGGCTGACAGCCAATGCCGCAACGACTATCGCCGCGACATCGCCCGCCTGTATGTCAACCGGGAACCTGTCGATGTAATAGGTGTCCCTCGGCAATTTTATGAACTGGTATTTTTCCAGCAGGTAACCGAGGCCGAGGCCCCCCGCGACGCCGAGCGTCGTGCCTACAAGCCCTACGATGAATCCCTGCAGTGTGAATATCGCCATTACGGAATTACGCGTTGCGCCTATCGACTTAAGTATGCCTATATCCCTGGTCTTCTCCGTCACTACCATTATCAGCGTGCTCGCTATGTTCAGGCACGCGACCGCAACTATCAGCGCGAGTATCCAGAACATCGCCAGCTTCTCGAGCTTCAGCGCCGCGAAGAGGCTCTTATTCAGGTCTATCCAGCTCCTGACATAATACGGGAATTTCAGCTGCCCCTGGAGTTCGGCGCGCAGCGCCTGCGCCATATAGACGTCCCTTATCCTGACGCTCAGGCCGCCGACTTTGTCTCCGGCGTCAAAGAGCCCCTGCGCGTCCTTAAGCCCCACGAACGCGAGGCCGGAATCGTATTCGTAATATCCCGAATTGAATATGCCGGCGACCTTGAAATCCGTTGACGCCCCGTCTACCGGAGATACCACCGATATGATGTCTCCTGTCTTCAGCCCGAACCTGAGCGCCAGTTCGGAACCGATAAGCATGCCCCTGTCCTTTGCGCCGTAGATCGAGCCGGTCTTGACATAGCTCGCGACCTTTGAGACCTTCGCCTCCTCTTCCGGCACTATGCCCCTCACGACGAGGCTTTGCATGCTTTCGCCTATCTTCGCGAATACCTGCCCGTCGAGGAAAGGCGAGACCGATACTACCTCAGGGCTCGCGGCCCTTATCTTCCCGATGGCCGCAGCCGGGTCATCGATGCCGCCCTCCTGCTCCACGACGAGGTGCGAGTTGGCGCCTATTATCTTATCGCGCAGCTCGTTATCAAAACCCGACATGACCCCGATAACGACGATAAGCGCGCAGACCCCTACCGCGACCCCGAGGATGGATATGAGGCTTATGATGGATATGAATTTCTCTCTCCGCTTCGCGGTAAGGTACCTCGAAGCGATCAACAGTTCATAACGCATGAGGTTATTGTTCCGGTTTAAGCTGCGGGAAGAGTATTACGTCCTTAATCGAGTCCGAGTCCGTAAAAAGCATCGCGAGCCTGTCGATGCCTATGCCGAGTCCTCCGGCCGGGGGCATCCCGTATTCAAGCGCGCGCACGAAATCATCGTCTATGGACTTCGACCCGGCGGCCGCGGCCTGTTCTTCGAACCTGGCCTTCTGTTCGATCGGGTCGTTCAGCTCGGAGTATGCGTTGGCGAGTTCCTGGCCGTTTATGAACAGCTCGAACCTTTCGGTAAGCTCCGGCTCGCCCGGCTTCTTTTTCGACAGCGGGCAGAGAGCGGCCGGATAATCTATTACAAAGGTCGGCTTCAGGAGTTTCGGCTCCACGGTCTTTTCGAATATCTTGCTTGCGAACTCTTCATCAAGCTTCGCTTCGCGAATATCGAGGCCCATATCCTTAGCGACCTTTTTGAGGTCCTTCTCTTTCTTGTAATCTATACCGGAATATTTAATTATCGCCTCGCGGAAAGGTATCCTCTCCCATGGGGGCGAGAGGTCCATCTCTCCGTCGCCGTGCCTGACCTTATAGCCGCCGAAAAGGTGCTTCGCCGCGTCGGTGACCAGCTCTTCCGTGAGGTTGATCATATCCTCGCAATTGCCGTACGCCTGGTAGACCTCTATCATCGTGAACTCGGGGTTGTGCCGGGGCGATATCCCCTCGTTCCTGAAGTTCCTGTTGATCTCGTAAACCTTCTCGAATCCCCCGACCAGGAGCCTTTTAAGGTAGAGCTCCGGCGCGATCCTCATGAACAGGTCTATTCCGAGCGCCTCGTGATGCGTCTTGAAAGGCTTGGCGGTGGCGCCGCCCGGCATCGCCTGCATCATCGGCGTCTCGACTTCCATGAAACCCTTCGCGTCGAGGAACGCCCTTATGCGCGCGATCATCCTTATGCGCAGCTCGAATACCTTCTTGACCTCGTCGTTGACGATCAGGTCGACATATCTCTGGCGGTACCTCGTCTCGACATCCTTGAGGCCGTGCCATTTCTCGGGGAGGGGCTTTATCGACTTGGAGAGCATCGTGAAATCTTCCGCGTGGACGGTCGGCTCGCCGGTCCTCGTCTTGAAAGCCTTCCCGTTTATCCCGACGATATCGCCTATATCGATGTTATCGAAAGCTATCTTAGACTTTTCGGGGAGTTCGGCAGCCTTGATGTAATTCTGAATCTTGCCGGTGGAATCCTTGACGTCTATAAAACAGGACTTCCCATGGGAACGGACGGCCATGACCCTTCCGGCGATCGCGACCTTCTGCTCTTTTGCGGCAGCATCCTCGAAATTCTGCAATAACTCGCTGATATTTATGGACTTGGCAAATTTCCCCCCGTAGGGGTTGACGCCGTTCGCCCTTAAATTATCGAGTTTTAACAGTCTCTGTTTTATAAGATCGTTTATTTCTTCCAATTTTTCCGCCTCAAATTGATATAATTATAGATTGAATAAAGGGTTAAGTCAAATAAAAAAACCCCGATACACGCCCAGGCGAAGACGTCCCCATACTTCATGTAGGGGGTCTGGCCCCTTCCCGGTATTATATTTGCCGTAGCGAAATTCGTGACGAATATCCTGTCCCCTCCCGCTCCCGCGACGCTCTGGGTTATCCTGCCGGACGGGTCTATGAAACATGACTGCCCGGTATTCGCCGCCCTGACGACATTGAGCCTGTTCTCGACCGCGCGGAAGACCGACGACTGCGTATGCTGGTATGGCGCCCCGGACTTCATGTACCATGCGTCGTTGGTTATGACGACCATGAACTCCGCCCCGCGCCTCGCGAAACTCCTCGAGATCTCCGGAAAGACGTCTTCAAAGCATATAAGCACGCCGAACTTCACCCTGCCCGCCTTTTGGGTCGGTATCTCGAACATGGTGTAATCTTTTCCGGGCGAATAATCCTCACCCATGTCGTAACGCTTCTTGATGAAGGACAGGTATGAGTTGCCGAACGGCACGTACTCCCCGAACGGCACGAGATGTATCTTGTCGTAACGCTGCACTATCTCACCGGCATTCGATATCAGCACGGCGCTGTTGTAGTAACGCACGCACTCGGGGATCTTCTCGGTCTGCGTGCCGACCAGGATATAGGTGTCCAACTCCTTCGCGAGCGCGGTTATCCTGTCGCGCAGCGGCTTCTCGGTCTCGAGGAATCCGGGCACCGACGTCTCAGGCCACACGATCAGGTCGGGCTTATCCTTTGCGGCTTCTTTCGTGAGCGATATATACCTGTCAAGTATATCGTCGGCATATTTTTCGTCCCACTTCTGGGACTGCGGGATATTGCCTTGTATTACGGATATCTTCACGGGCTCCCCCGGCCTCCGGAGGTCTTGCATGTAGTAACCGTATATCATGGCCGCTATCAGTATCATGACCAAAAGCGCGAGGAACCTCGCTTCCGGCTTATGGCCCCTGATCTTCTTCTTTATCTTTGACGATATCAGAACGTTCGTAAATATCACGAGGAATGAGACGCCGTAGGCGCCGACGGTGTCGGCTATCTGTATCATCGGGAGCGTTTCCCATTGCGTATGCCCCAGCATCGCCCACGCGAAACCGGTGAAGACGTGGCCCCTCAGGTATTCTACCGCCACCCAGAGGCAGCTCACGAGCAGCGCAAACCTGAGCCGCGGCTTCTGGAACTGCGTCGAGAGGACTTCGACGCCAAGCGCGAACAACCCGAAAAATAAAGCAAGATAAAACGTCAGTATGACCACGCCGATTATCGCGACATACCCGACCCAATACAGCGTCGCGGCGAAAAAGAGCAGGCCGGTAATGTAGCCGGTGAAGAACGCCTGCGGCAGCCGTTCCCCGCGTATCGCAACGAGCATCGGGATCAGCGCGAACCACGCGATAAACGACATGTTGAACGCCGGGTACGAAAGCGTCAGCAGTAACGCCGACAGTAAAGGCAGGTATACTAAGCGCCGCAGCATTTTTTATATTTCTTTCCGCTCCCGCACGGGCAAGGATCGTTCCTGCCCACTTTGGGCGCTTCCCTTTCGATGGGTAGCTGCTTGGCGTCCTGGGGGGAAGCCTCCGCCGGCTGGCCGGCCCCGGCGTTGGGGATCCTTGAAGCGAGCGAGCCCATGTCGCGGTGTATCATCTGCTGTGGCACGGAGTCGAAGACGCCCTTCGGTTTCTCCTGCCCGACCACCTGCACCTTGAATACGAACTCGAGCGCATCATCCTGTATCCGGTTCATCATCTCCTCGAACATCGCGAAACCCTCGTTCTTGTATTCTATCAAGGGATCGACCTGGCCGTACGCGCGGAGACCGATGCCTTCCTTCAGGCCGTCCATCGCGTAGAGATGCTCCTTCCACTTGGAATCTATCATGTCCAGCATTATAGTCTTCTCTATATGGCGCGCGACATCGGCGCCGAGAATAAACTCCCTCTTCTCGTAGTGCTTGTTGATTATTCCGAGCAGCCTCTCCCTGATCTCCGGGCGCGAGCCCATGAATATTTCATCACGGCCGGAGGCAAGCGCGAAACCCAGTTTTCCGCGGAACCACTCGTCGAGGCCCTTGAAATCCCACTCGTCGGCCTGCAGCTTCTCTTCCATGAAGCGGTCCATCGCGCCATCCAGGCCGTTCTCTATCGCGGCGGCTATGTATTCGTGCAGCTCCTTGCCCTCGAGGACCGAACGCCTTTCGGCGTAAATAACTTCCCTCTGCTTGTTCATTACGTTATCGTATTCAAGCAGCTGTTTCCTTATCTCGAAGTTATGCGCCTCGACGCGCTTCTGCGCGGTCTCTATCGACTTGGAGACTATCGGGTGCTCTATCGGCTGGCCCTCTTCCATCCCGAGCTTGTCCATTATGTACTTTATCCTGTCGGAACCGAATATCCTCATCAGGTCGTCCTCGAGCGAGAGGTAGAACCTCGACGAGCCCGGGTCTCCCTGACGGCCGCACCTCCCGCGAAGCTGGTTGTCGATGCGCCGCGCCTCGTGGCGCTCGGTCCCGAGGACATGCAGGCCTCCCGCCTTGATGACCTCGTTGTGCTCGTCCTCGACCTTCGACTTGAACTTCGCGAGCATCTCGGCCTTCTCTTTCGGGTCTATATCCTTCGGCTCCAGGCCCTTCTGCTTGAAATAATCCAACGCCATGTATTCGGGGTTGCCGCCGAGAAGGATGTCGGTCCCGCGTCCGGCCATGTTCGTCGCTATCGTGACGGCCTTGTAACGGCCGGCCTGCGCTATTATGCTCGCTTCCATCTCGTGGTATTTCGCGTTGAGGACCTGGTGCGGTATCCCGCGGCGCTGCAGCATGTGGCTCAGGCGCTCGGACTTCTCTATAGATATCGTGCCGACCAGCACCGGCTGGCCCTTCCCGTATAATTCCGCGATCTCGTTCGCCGCGGCCTCGAACTTCTCCTTCTCGGTCTTGTATATCGAATCGGGGTAGCTCTTCCTGACGAGAGGCTTGTTCGTCGGCACCACGACCACGTCGAGCTTGTATATCTGGCTGAACTCGTTCGCCTCGGTCGCGGCGGTGCCGGTCATGCCCGCGAGCTTGTCGAACATCCTGAAATAGTTTTGGAACGTGATGGTAGCGAGCGTCTGGTTCTCCCTCTCGATCTTCACGCCTTCTTTCGCCTCGACCGCCTGGTGCAGGCCGTCCGACCACCTGCGTCCCGGCATCAGGCGCCCGGTGAACTCGTCGACTATTATCACCTCGCCGTCCTTTATAACGTATTCGACGTCGAGCTTGTATAATTCCTTCGCGAGCAGCGCCTTCTCTACGCAGTGCCGCTCCTCGGCGAACTCCATCGAGTGCATGTCCTTGATGCCCCACGCCTTGATCACCTTCGCCTCGCCCTGTTCGGTAAGGTAGACCGCGTGGCTCTTCTCGTCGACGACATAATCGCCGGTCTCTTCCTTAGTCTCCTGGTCCTTCGCGCCCTTCTCCAGGCCCCTGACTATATCGGCGGCCCTGTAATATTTTTCGGTGGATTCTTCCGCCGGGCCGGAAATTATAAGCGGGGTCCTCGCCTCGTCCACGAGTATCGAGTCTACCTCGTCGACTATGCCGTAATGCAGGTTGCGCTGGGCCATGTCCTCGATGCGGTACTTCATATTATCGCGCAGGTAATCGAACCCGAACTCGTTGTTCGTGCCGTATGTGATGTCGCTGCGGTACGAGACCTGGCGCTCCCTGTCGTTCATGTCATGCTGTATCATGCCGACCGTAAGCCCGAGGAACTCGAATATCGGCCCCATCCAGTACCTGTCGCGTTTCGCGAGATAATCATTTACCGTGACGATATGCACGCCGAGCCCCGTAAGCGCGTTCAGGTACGCCGGAAGCGTCGCCACAAGGGTCTTGCCTTCGCCGGT
>JAQUSA010000011.1:13371-14932 GCA_028715315.1 Candidatus Omnitrophota bacterium
GCCTTCAGCACCTTCATCGCCGAGTGCTTGTTCTTCAGCTGAGAGCGCTCGTTCTGGCATTGCACGACCAGGCCCGTCGGGATATGCGTTATCCTGACGGCGGAGTCGGTAGTGTTGACCCCCTGGCCGCCAGGCCCCGAAGCCCGGTAGACGTCTATGCGCAGTTCCTTCTCGTCGACTTGTATGTCTATATCATCCTCGATCTCGGGGATCACATCCACCGACGCGAAGGACGTGTGGCGTCTCTTGTTCGAATCGAACGGAGAGATCCTGACGAGGCGGTGGACGCCGCGTTCCGACTTCAGGTACCCGAACGCGTAATCGCCTTTCACGAGCATCGTGACGTTCTTTATGCCCGCGCCTTCCCCTGCCAGGTAATCCAGAACGTCAACCTTGTGTCCCTTGTTCTGGGCGTAGCGGACATACATGCGGAAGAGCATCGCCGCCCAATCGCACGATTCGGTGCCGCCCGCGCCCGCGTTTATCGATACGATAGCGGCGGACTTATCATGTTCGCCCGAGAATAACGCGGTAAATTCTATGCGCGCGATCTTCTTCGCTAGTTCTTCGAGGTCTTTCGAAAGCTGGGATATTGAGGCGGCGTCGGACGGCTCCGTGATCCCGGCAAGCCCGGCAAGGTCATCAAGCTCCCTCCGTGAGGCTTCCCACGGCTCGAGCTTCGCCTTGAGGGACTTCATCTCCTGGATGGTCTTGTTGGCCTTCTGCTGGTCGTCCCAGAAACCCTGGGCCGACATCCTCGCTTCAGATTCCTTTATGCTCTTCTCGGCGGTATCGAGGTCAAAGATACCTCCGCAGGTTCGCAAGCGTGGTTTTGGCGTCTTCTATTTTGTTTTTCAGGTCTTCAAGCATGGGAAAATTATACCAGTTTGGGGGGCTTAAAACAAGGACAATAAATCGCCTTTTTCGGTGCGGACCGGCATTCCGGGGCCTATCTTGTTCCTCTCGAACCACCCGCGGTTGACTTCCAGCGCGAAGCGGACCCGGGAAGATGCCGATGTGACCGGCGTCTCGTCCAGCGGCTCCATGTCGCGGATCTCGAGAATTACGCCTCCGCTGTCGATAAAGGCGCATGACAACGGGATGTACGTCTCCTTCATGTATAACGCCGCCTGTTCCGGCGCTTCGAAAAGAAAGAGCATCCCCTCGCCTTCTCCGAGCACCCGGCGGCCCATCAGGCCCGTCTCCCTTTGTGAAGGCGTCCGGGCGATCTCCGCTTTAAGCTCTTTTCCGCCGGCAAGCAATTTCACGACGGGAAGTTCGTCAGGGAAACATTGGGACGGCAACAGCATTGCGGAGGAAACCAGAAAAACAGCGATCGGTATATGTATTTTAGGCATCTTCTCTTGGCATGTAATTCACGATCGAGCGCAACGGGCCTCCGCAATTTATGGCTATTTAAATAACAATTTCCAATATGAAAACAATACAACTAAAACAATGCATATAAATACTTCGATCCCAAAACGCGCGCCCATAAATCTATATTGATTTCTTCGTATGATAAAAATGCATAATTCTAATATTGCTGTAAGTATCATCG
>JAQUSA010000119.1 GCA_028715315.1 Candidatus Omnitrophota bacterium
AGATATCCAATTAAGCGAATCGCCCTGCATCAAATGCGGACAGTGCTCGGCGCATTGCCCGACGGGCGCGATACTAGAATATTACGATACGCCTAAGGTCTGGAAGGCGCTGCAGGACCCCGATAAATACTGCGTCGTCCAGATAGCGCCGGCGGTGAGGGCATCTATCGGCGAGGCGTTCGGTTATCCCGGAAAGAACTTCACCGGCAAGCTTTACGCGCTGTTGAGGAGGCTCGGCTTCAAGGCCGTCTTCGATACCAATTTCGCGGCCGATGTCACGATAATGGAAGAGGCGAGCGAGCTCGAGCAGAGGCTCATCAAGGGGACGAAGCCGCTCCCGCTGATCACGACCTGCTGCCCGTCATGGGTGGATTTCATGGAGAAGTTCCACACGGACATGATCGAGCACTTCTCGTCGTGCAAGTCGCCGCATGAGATACTCGGCGTCCTCTCCAAGACATATTACGCGCAAAAGAACAATATAGACCCGTCCAAGATAGTGATGGTATCGGTAATGCCCTGCACCTCGAAGAAATACGAGATCACGAGGAGCGACGAGATGCACGCCTCCGGTTTCCAGGATGTCGACATTGTCCTGACCACCCGTGAGCTCGCGGGCATGATAAAGCAGGCGGGCATTGATTTCACGAACCTCCCCGACGAGGAATCGGACACGATACTCGGAGAATACGCGGGCGCCGGCACCATATTCGGCGCGACCGGCGGCGTCATGGAAGCCGCGGTCAGGACCGCGAATTATTTCATCACGGGCAAGGAACTCTCCAAGGTCGACATTGAGGCTGTAAGGGGCCTTGATAAGGTCAAGGAGGCCGAGGTGGATATCGGCGGCAAGAAGATACGCGTCGCCGTCGCGCACGGCATGGCGAACGTCGAATATGTCCTTAATAAAGTAAGGGAAGCGAAGAAGGCAGGCAAGGAGACGCCTTACCATTTCATCGAGGTAATGGCGTGCCCCGGCGGCTGCATCGGCGGCGGCGGACAGCCCTACATGGTCACCGACGAGGTGCGCATGATGAGGGCGAAGGTCCTCTACGAGGACGACAAGGCCAAGCAGGTCAGGTGCTCGCACCAGAACCCTTACGTCAAGAGATTATACAAAGAGTTCCTCGAGAAGCCGTTGAGCGAAAAGTCCGAGAAACTCCTCCACACGACCTACAAGGGCGTGCCGATTTACAGAAGGTGATGTTTTAGCGTTACATACCTGCGGTAAGGACGGTGGCAGCGTCTAAAGCCAAGGGGCCAGGGAAGCAGATCAAACCCGGTTCCTTTCGCAGGAACCGGGTTTTTTAGGGGCCATACACTTAGGGGACACACCCCTAAAGGAGGTAAAGATGGACAAGCGGCTGGGATTCATGGGAATAATCATCACGGACAGGAACAACCAGGCGGCAGAGGTAAATAAGGTCCTGTCGGAGTTCGGCAGCATAATACAGGGCAGGATGGGCATCCCGTACAAAGAGAGGAACTGCTCTGTCATAACCATCATCGTAGACGCAACGACCGACGATATCGGCGCGCTAACCGGCCGGCTCGGCCTCATAAAGGGGGTCTCGGTCAAGTCTGCGCTTCACAAGGGGAAATAAATGATAAGCACTCCAAAGTCGCTTCGCCTGCAGATAGGCATCTTCGGCAGGACTAACGTAGGAAAATCCAGTTTCCTGAATTTTATAGCCGGGCAGGATGTGGCAATAACCTCCCCGGTGGCGGGGACCACGACCGATGTCGTCGAGAAATCGATGGAGCTCCTTCCGGTAGGGCCGGTCGTATTCCTCGATACGGCGGGGCTTGACGATGTATCGGTCCTTTCCGACCTCCGTCTCAAAAAGACCGCGAAGATACTCGACAGGGCGGATGTCATTACGCTGGTCACCGAGGCGGATTCCTGGACGGAGTACGAAAGGAAGACCGCCTCCGAGGCCGCCGCGCGCAAGATACCTTTAATAATAGTGATAAACAAGGCTGACCTCAAGAGCCCCGGCGCCGCGTTCACCGATAAGATGCTAAAAATAACCCCGCGCGTCATGTCCTGCTCATCGCTCAATTTCAAACAGACGATTGCCGATAAGGGCAACACCCGCGACGCGAGCGTCGACAAGTACAAGAGGTTCCTGCTCGAGGTCTGCCCCGAGGATTTCCTGAGACCGCCGCTGCTGATGGGCGACCTGATGCCGAAGGGCGGCGTCGCAGTCCTTATCATGCCCATAGATAAAGAGGCGCCGAAAGGGCGCCTGATCCTTCCGCAGGTCCAGACGATCAGGGATGTGCTCGATAACGACGGCATGTCGCTTGTGGTAAAAGAGACGGAATACCTTGCGTCGCTCGAAGGCCTTACAAAGCCGCCCGATATCGTCGTCTGCGATTCGCAGGTTGTCGACAGGATGGTCAGGGAGACGCCACCCGGGGTAAAGTGCACTACGTTCTCGATAATATTCATAAGATATAAGGGAGACCTTGTCGAAATGGCCCGCGGCGCCGCGATGATTGACGCGCTGAAGCCCGGAGACAAAGTGCTGATAGCCGAAGCGTGCAGCCACCACGCGATAGAAGACGACATCGGACGCGTTAAGATACCGCGCTGGCTGAAAAAGTACGCGGGCGGAGAGCTGGATATCGGCGTATGCTCGGGAAGGGACTATCCTGAAGACCTCGCGAAATATAAATTGATAATACACTGCGGCTCGTGCATGATCACCCGCAGGGAGATGCTGACAAGGATAGAGAAGGCGAAGGAGTCCGGCGTGCCGATAACGAACTACGGCCTCGCGATCTCGCGTTCACAAGGCGTTCTCGAGAGGGTATTGTCGCCTTTTCCGGACGCGCTGGAAGCGTTCAATAAAGAAAAAGAAAGGATAGAAAGGGGAGCCAGCAAATGAAATACATCGATGAGGGCAGGATAGAGGGCCTGCTTGCCGAGGCTGGCAAGTCGGGCGAAAGTAAAATAGAGGCGATACTAAGCAAGGCGCGGACTCTCAAGCGCCTCTCGCTTGAGGAGACAGCCGCGCTTCTCGCGGCCGATGATCCCGCGGCCGTGAATAAGATCCATGAAGCCGCCGCATACGTCAAGAATGAGATATACGGCAACCGCATCGTGCTCTTCGCGCCGCTCTATTTCTCGAACTACTGTGCCAACACGTGCCTCTACTGCGCGTTCCAATCCGGCAACCCGGAATTAAAAAGAAAATATCTTAGCGCTGACGAGATCCGCGAACAGGTCGAATGGCTCCTGAAGAGGGGGCACAAGCGCATACTGCTGGTCGCGGGAGAGTCGGGCATCCCCGGCAAATCCGCGGTAGATTATTACATCGAGGCGGTCCAGGCTGCATATTCCGCGCGCGTCGGCAACCACTATATAAAGAGGGTCAATATCAACTGTGCGCCGCTCTCCGTAGAAGATTTTAAAAAATTAAAAGCGTCGCAAATAGGCACGTTCCAACTTTTCCAGGAGACCTACCACGACGCCACATACAGGAAATACCACATCAAGGGCCCGAAGAGCGACCCCGACAACCGCCTCGACGCCATAGACAGGGCATTCGCGGCGGGCATAGATGACGTCGGCATAGGCCCGCTCTACGGCCTTTACGATTACAAATTCGAGACGCTCGCGATGATGATGCATATCGAGCACCTCGAGAAGAAGTTCAATGTCGGGCCGCATACGATATCGGTCCCGCGCATCGAGCCGGCGGTAGGTTCCGAGCTCTCTCTGCACCCGCCGTACCAGCTCACCGACGATGAATTCAAGAAACTCGTCGCTGTAATACGCCTTTCCGTCCCGTATACCGGGATGATTCTCACGACGAGGGAGACCGCGAAGATGCGCGACGACGTCATAAACCTCGGCATATCGCAGATCAGCGCGGAGTCCAGGGTATCCCCGGGCGGCTATTCCGACAACGAAAAAGCCGACGGCCAGTTCACGACAAGCGACAGGCGCAGCCTCGAGGAGCTCGTGAGCATGCTCAT